>CAVGKN010000064.1:0-6053 GCA_963629855.1 Lachnospiraceae bacterium | reverse complement strand
TTCGAATCTTGCCCGCCTTGGTCGTTTCCAGTACAATGGCGGCATGGTGCCGAATTCTACAGGGAAGAAATACTCCGATCCCGTCGCCTCCTGCGGTGTGACGAACGGCACGGCGATCGTGGGCTCCTACGCGCCAAACAGCTGGGGACTCTACGACATGCATGGTAACTTGTGGGAGTGGTGCCTCGACTGGTACGAGAAGGACATCACGGCGCATGGCGGTGCGGTGAATGTCGATCCATCTACGCCGACCAACACGCTCTCCAAGACCGCTGGGGAGAAGCGTGTACTACGAGGCGGGTGCTGGTGCGACTATGCCGGAAACTGCCGCTCTGCCCGACGCTTTCCCCTCGCGCCTGCCAGCCGTCTCTACAGCGTCGGCGTCCGGCTCGCACTGCCGGCCTCGCCCGCGATCAAGACCGAGTAGGCGGAGTTTGCCGAACAAGCGCGGGTTCCTCACGTTCGCGCGCGAACGTGAGGAATCCATTACGTTCGCGCTTGAACACTGCGACAAAATTTGTTATAATGTCACGCATCCAAGTCACAACAGGATCTGAGACAGTATGCAAAAGCACAACGCAGTGGCGTTTATGACGGTTTTGGCCTCGACGGCGGCATTTTCCGCCGGTTTTGGGCTCTATGAGGGCAGTGCGCGCGGCAACGCGATGGGCGGCGCCGTGATGGGCAGGGCCGTGGACGCCTCCGCGAACTTCTACAATCCGGCCACGCTGACCGACCTCACGGGCACGGTCGTGACGGTTGGCATGACCACGGAGCACCCCTCGGCCGACACCTACGTCAACGGCCACCGCGGCCGCAAGATGGACGCCGGCTGCTTCGTGCTGCCGAACGTCTATATCGCGCAGCAGCTGCCCTACGACTTCTCGTTTGGCCTTGGCTTCGCGCCGGAATACGGCCTCGGCACGTGCTACGACCAGAACTGGCCGCTCGCCTGGGATACGCGCAAGACCACGATCGCGGGTCTCACGATCAACCCAAACATCGCCTACAAGGTCACGGAGGACTGGTCGGTCTCCGCGGGTCTGCGCTTCCTCTACTTCTCGTTCGACCAGTATTCGGACAAGATGGCGGCGCAGGACGGCGAGAACTACGGCACCGTGCGCGACCACCTCAAGGGCAACAACGGCCTGCTCGACTGGGGCTGGCAGATCTCCACGAAATACGACATCACGGAAAAACTCTCCGTGGGCGTGATGTACAAATCCTACATCGACACGCACGTGAAGGGCGACAACCACACGCGGGTGCGCGGCTACGACGACTCCGCCGTGGCGGCGCAGGTGGACAAAGGCGTGCGCGCCGCCCTCTCGCAGTACGCGGGCATGGGCATCGTGCCGGGCTCGGCCGCCTACGAACAGTACTACAGCCAGGCCTACAACCAGGCCTACCCCTCCGCCGTCGCCAAGGCGCACAACCAGGTGAAGAGCGGCGCGGACGCGGCGGACGGCGCGGCCTCGTGCGACCTGCGCGTGCCGCAGTCGCTCACGTTCGGCGCGAACTACGACGTGTTGGACGACCTCCACCTCGGCGTGGTCGCGGTGTGGACGCAGTGGTCTTCCATCGACAACCTCCACTTCGACCTGCCCGGCGACACCGACCGCGACGTGCCGCTCAAGTGGAACGACGCCTGGCGCGTCGGCTTCGGCCTCGCCTACGACCTCACGGACGATCTCACGTTCATGTGCTCCTACGTCTTCGACCAGGATCCCTGCAGCAAGTACCACGGCACCACGATGCTGCCGCCCGGCGACCGCCACATCGGCACGGTGGGCTTCGGCTATACGCTCGGTCCGGTCGACATCGCGGTGAGCTACGGCCTCGTGTTCATGTCGGGCGACTCGCTCACCCTCACCGACGACGTCGGCAACAACTACAAGTTCGAGACGAAGAACGGCCTCTCCCACGCCGTCGCCGTCACGATGTCGTATCAGTTCTAGTCCGCATGAAGATCGCCCTCCTCGGCAACGTCACGCCTGACCTCCTCGCACGCGACTTCACGCGAGCCGGCGACGCCGTCTACCTCGCGCCGGGCTTCGACGCCTGGCGCTCGGATCTGCTTGACCCGGCGAGCGGTCTGCGTGCGTTCGATCCCGAGGCCGTGCTGTTTCTCGCGGAAGGCGGCGCGGCGACGGCGGATCTCGCGCTGCTGCGCGCGCATCTGCCGCAGGCGCGCCTCGTCGTGCCCGATCTCGCGCGCCTCGCGGACGAAACGCCGGGATTCTGGGACGACCGCATGCGCACGCTCGCCGCCATGCCGTTCTCGCTCGCGGGTCTGCGCGCGATCGAGGAGGAATTCCGCTTCCTCGTGGACGGCGCCCCGAAGAAGATCCTCGCCGTCGATGCGGACAACACGCTCTGGCGCGGCATCGTCTCGGAGGACGGCGCAGACGCCGTCGCGCCCTATGCCGACTTCCAGCGCGGGCTGCTCGCCCTGCGCGCGCGCGGTGTGCTGCTCGTGCTCCTCTCGAAGAACGACCCGCCCGCCCGCGGCGCCGCGCCGATCGAACGCGCCCTCGCGCGCGCCGACATGCCGCTTGCCTGGGACGACTTCGCGGCCACGGGCGTGGCCTGGTCGCCCAAGGCGGGCAATCTGCTCGCGCTCTGCGACACGCTCAACCTCGGCGTCGATTCCGTCGTCTTCGTGGACGACAACCCCGTGGAGCGCGCGCAGATGAAGGCGCATCTACCCGCCGTCTCCGTGCCGCCGTTCCCGGCGGACGGCCTCGCGCAGCCCGCGCAGTTCCTGCGCCGCCTCGACGCCGCGTATTTCGCGACCGTGGGTGCCACAGAGGAAGATCGCGCCCGCGCCGCGCGCTACCGCGACGAGGCCGCGCGCCGCGCCGCCGCCGCCGCCGCGCCGTCGCTCGCCGCCTACCTCGACGGTCTCAAACTCACGTGCCGCGCCGCGCGCGCCACTGCGGCCGACATCCCGCGCCTCGCGCAGATGGCGGGAAAGACCAACCAGTTCAACGCCACCACGCTCCGGCGCACGGCGGACGATTTCGCCGCACTGCTCGCCGATCCCCAGTCGCGCGTGTGGGTGTTCCGCGCGGGCGACGCCTTCGGCGACATGGGGCTCATCTGCTACGCGATCTACGACGCGCGCACGGCGCACCTTTCCGACTTCGTGATGAGCTGCCGCGCGATGGGGCGCACGATCGAGCATTTCGCGCTCAACCACATCCGCGCCGCGCTCGCGGCGGAAGGCTTGCCGCTGACGGGCATCGACGTCACGCCCACAACAAAGAACGCTCCCGCGCGCGCCTTCTTCGCGGGCGTCGATCTTGCGACGCCCTGCGATACGCACGTGCGCGAGAGCTTCTGATGATCGGCTCAGCGCCGACCTTCGCCGTTCGGCGTCCTGGTTTTACTTCGTTTCCGCGCTCGACGACGTCATGCGGCGGATGACCGCCTCATGCGCGGCCTTGAGCACGGCGGGGTTGTACTTGAGCACCTTGCGGTCGTACGTCAGCAGGCCGTTGATCTCGATTTCCACGTCCGTCGTCTGCGTGTAGACGCTGCCGCCGAGACCCTTCTCCACGAGATCGCCGAGCTTGGCCATGAGGCCGAGATAGGTCTTCTCGAGGTCTTCGCGCGTGGCCGTGTCCTTGTTGCCGCCGTAGCCCCAGTTGGCGCCCTTCCCCGGCTTCCAGAGATGCCCCTGCACGGGATGGCCGAGGCCGCCGAACTCGCCGAGGAAGGAGATGCGCCGGTCGTTGACCGCAAACATCTGCGGGCCGCGATAGAGGTGCGCATCCACGGTGTCCGACGCCTCGCAGACGCCCGCCGGCTTGTGCTGCGTGAGCGGGCGCTTGTCCCAGGCCTGCCAGCCCTTGGGCAGCAGGTGGCCGCCTTCCCAGTCCCAGCAGCCGCTCGGGCCGTTGACGAGGCGCGTCGCGTCGGCGTCGCGCGTGAAGTCGAGCATCGCGTGCGTGAGGAACTCGCCGGGCTGCGTCCAGCCCTCGTTGTAGGGGTTCCACATCACAATGCACGGGAACGTCTGCAGCGCGTCCATCATCCGCTTCATCTCCAGACGTTCAAGGCCGTAGCGGCTCGTCGTCTCGGGCTTGAGCGGGCACTTCCAGTCGTGCGCGCCGCTGGGCAGATCCTGGATCACGAGCAGGCCCATGCGGTCGCAGAGCGCGTAGTAGCGCGCGGGCTCGACCTTGATGTGCTTGCGCATCGTGTTGAAGCCGCAATCCTTGAGCGTCTGGATGTCGAACGCCATCGCCTCCTCGCTCGGCGGCGTGAGGAGGCCGTCCGGCCACCAGCCCTGGTCGAGCGTCGCCATCACGTAGTAGGGCTGGTTGTTGAGGAAGAAGCGCAGCACGCCCTTTGCGTCCTTCGCCTTCGCGAACTTGCGCATGCCGAAGTAGCCCTTCACCGCGTCCGCGCCGCACGTGGCGGTGAAGTCATAGAGGTGCGGCGTCTCGGGCGACCACAGCTTGAAGCCGGCGGGCATCTTGACCGTGACCACGCCATCGCGCGTCGTGGCCTTCACGCCCGCAACGTCCACCGTGACCTCCGACTTCGCGAACGCGTCGCTCGCGACCTCGAACCGGAACGTGACCGTGCCCGCGTCGATATCGGGCGTCACGGTGTAGCGCGCGATGTGCGTCGCCGGCACCGTCTCCATCCACACCGTCTGCCAGATGCCGGAGACGCGCGTGTAGAAGCAGCCGCTCGGCTTGAAGCTCTGCTTGCCGCGCGAGTTGACGAACGCCTCCGTGGGATCCCACACGCAGACGGTGAGCTCGTTCGCGCCGTCCGTCACGAAATCCGTGATGTCGAGCGTCCACGGGTCGTGCCCGCCCTCGTGCGGCACCGCCGTCACCTCGCGGTGCCCGATGAAGACCATCGTGCGGTAGTCCACGGCGCCGAAGTGGAGGAGGATGCGCTCGCCGGGCTTCTTCGTGCAGGTGATCGAACGCGTGTACCAGAGGAACTCGTCCGGCTCAAGCAGGCGCTCCACGCCGGAGAGCGCGCTTTCGAGCGCGAACGGCACGCGGATCTTGCCCGCCCACGAGGTTGGGCGGCCGGGCGTGTTGGTCACGCTCGTCACGGCGTAGTCCCAGTCGCCATTGAGGTTCGTCCAGTTTGCGCGCACCATCTGCGGCCGCGGGTAGTCGCGCCAGGCGTTGGCGCTCGTTACCTTTTCGCCCCAGGTCGTTGTCAGGGGGGCGGCCTGCAGGGTGGCGGCCGCCAGAATCGTCAGCATTGTCGGGAGGGTTTTCATTGTCTGTTTTTCCTTACTGTTTCGGATCAGAAAAGTCATGTTCAGGCGTCGGTTCTGTTCTGCAGGCGACGGATGGCGGCGTAGGGGTCGTCGGCGGCGCACACGGCGCGCACGACGGCGTAGTTGCGCGCACCCGCGCGGAGAAGCTCCGGCAGACGCGCCTCGTCGATGCCGCCAATGCACACGGCGGGGAACGGCACGGAGTTGGCCATCTTCACCGCCGTCTCCACGCCGAGCGTCGGGTCGGGGATATCCTTCGTGGGCGTCGCCCACACCGGACCCACGCCAATGTAGTCCGGCTTCTGCGCGATCGCGGCCAGCGCCTGCGCGGGGCTGTGCGTGGAAAGCCCCACGATGCCGAGCGACGGAAAGCGCGCGCGCACCTCGGCCACGGACATGTCGTCCTGGCCCACGTGCACGCCGTCCGCCTCCACCTCCGCCGCGATGGACGGATCGTCGTTGACGATGAAGAGCGTGCCGGTGCCGCGCGTGACGTCGCGCACCTCGTGCCCGACCGCCACAATGTCCTCGTGCGGCGCGTGCTTCATGCGCAGCTGAATGATCTTCACGCCGGCGCGAACGGCCGCCGCGGCGCAAGCGGCGTAGCCCACGCGCGGATTGGTCATGACAAGGTAGAATCCAAAATCGGTCATCTTTTCTCTCTTGTTCTTCTTCGTATCCAATTTCTCCTGTGCAGAGAAAGTATACCATATTCCCTGCCGCGCACAAGGCTTCCCCTACGACCCATTCGGACGGCGTGCGCGAGATGTTCATCGTGCGCATCCAGGACGAGTAG
>CAVGKN010000063.1:0-6172 GCA_963629855.1 Lachnospiraceae bacterium | reverse complement strand
AACCAACTCGCCGTCTACGAATCAAACAGCGAGAAACTGCGCAGCGAGCTTGCGCTCATCGGCCAGAAGATCGTTTCGGCCGATGCCGGGCTCAAGCAGCTCGAGCAGGAGAAGCAGGTGTCGAGCACGATCCTCACCGACCTCATGCAGAAGGAGAACGAGGCGCGCATCGCCGCCGAGCAGAACAACGAAATCGTGCGCGTGGGTCGGCCCGCGGTGGTGCCCACGAAGCCCGTGCTGCCGAATCCGATCATGATCTTCTCCGTGGGGGCGCTCGTCTCGCTCACGCTCGGGCTGCTCTTCGTGCTCATTCTCGACCACCTCGAGGACACCATCGTGTCGCTGCAGGACATCGAGGGTCGCCTCGCGCTTAAGGTGCTCGCCGTGCTGCCGCACATTCGCCGCAAGAAGCGCGAACAGGTGGCGAAGTTCATCAGCGAGAACAAGTACTCGCAGTTCGCCGAATCGATGGCCGGCCTGCGCAACCTGCTCGACTCGCCGCGCTACCAGCCCATCTCGAAGGTGCTGCTCATCATGTCCACCCAGCCGGGCGAAGGCAAGACGATCACCTCGTGCTCGCTCGCCATCTCGAGCGCGCAGGCCGGCAAGCGGACGCTGCTCGTGGACTTCGATCTGCGCCGTCCGCGTCTCGCCCGCGTGTGGGGGCTCGAGGTCGATCTCGAACATTCGTTCTCGCACTACCTCTCGCGCAAGGACGGCGCGCGCGACTTCCAGTCGCTCACGCATGCGAGCGGCGTGGAGAACCTCGACGTGATCGGCTCGCTGCCGCCGGACAACGTCAACCCCGCCTCCGTCATGGGTGCGCAGGTGGTGCCCGACTTCTTCAAGTGGGCGCGCGCGAACTACGATCGCGTGATCATCGACTCGCCGCCGTTCGGCATCGTGGGCGACGTGATGACGCTCGCCTCGCTCGTGGACTCCGTGATGATCATGTGCTGCCCCGACCGTACGCACTTCAAGCCCATCCAGCACGCCTCCCGCGCGCTCGCGGAATCCGGCGCCACCGTGATCGGCATCATCGTCAACGACGTGGAAATGGGGACTGGCAGCGCGTTTTCACATTCGCCCCACTCCTATGGCTACGGCTATGGCGGCTACGGCGGCTACCGTGCCTACGGCAACTACAGCCCCTATGCGCCGCGCCAGAAGGGCAAGGCGAAGACGGCGGAGAAGGGCGCGAAGCCCGAGAGCGACAAGGCGAAGACCGAGGCCGCCGCCGCGCCGGCGCCCGCCTCCAACGAGGCCTCTTCGCGTGGTGGCGTACGCTCGGACATCGCCGACGAAGAATAATTTCAGAAATCTTCGCGCACCCCCTTGACGCACGGCCAAAGTTTTGGCATACTATATCGCGTTGCTGCACCCGTGGTGAAATTGGCATACACGCAAGATTCAGGTTCTTGTGCCGCAAGGTGTGTGGGTTCGACTCCCACCGGGTGCACCACAGAAGATGGCCCCTTCGTCTATCGGCTAGGACATATGGTTCTCATCCATGTAAGAGCGGTTCGACTCCGCTAGGGGCTGCCAATCCGGCAGCAAGGGGAGTGTTCAATGCGGACAATTGTTCGGTTCATCGCGCGTGTGTGCGCGTCCGCCTTCCTTGTGGCGCTGCTTCTCCTGGTTCTCGCGCTGATCGCGCTTGTCAGTTTCGAACATCGTCTTCCATCGGCGCTTCTCGAGCGGGCGTGCGCGCGCCTTTCCACGCCGGAGGCGCTGGTGTGCGTCGATTCGGCTACGTTCCGCTTCACGAAGGGTGTCTCGCTGCACAACGTGCGCGTGCTCGACCGCGGCCACAAGTACGGCATGGAGACGAACGGGCCGGCGGTGGCGATTCTGACGGCTTCGCGCGTGGACTTGGCGTTCGATCTGCGCCGTCTGCCCTGGTCGCGCGCCTCGCTGCTGCGTGGCGTCACGGCGGTGGATCTGCGCTACCCGCGTCTGCCGCGCGGCTACTATGTGCCCGATTCCATCGAGTTCCCGGGGCGCACGGACTTTCGTGAGACCGATGTGCCGCTCGTGCTGGATCTGCCGCGCCTGCAGCCGTTCCGCGTCACGCTCGTGCACCCCGAGATCCTCGGCGTGTCGGCGCCGCGCGTGGAGGCGGCCGCCGTGGAGGTGCGCCCGCAGGGTCTCCACGTGCGCGGCATCGAACTGCGCTGGCCGGATACGGACGCGTCCATGACGCTCGTGGGCGGCCTGCAGATGGATCTCGAGGCGCAGACCCTGCACGGCGCCGTGCGCGGGCTCGCGCGTCAGCACAACATCCGGCCGCTGCTCGTGGCGCTCGACATCACGAACTCCTACCAGTTCATCGACGCCTTCACGAAGGTCGAGAAGCCCGTGGACGCCGCGTGCACGTTCGACGTCGACCTGCGGCGCGGCGACCTGCATCTGCTGCTCGACCTCCATCCGCAGGGCGGCTTCCACCATGGCGTGCCGCTCACGCGCGTGGACGGCACGGTGGACATCCGCGTGTTCGTGCGCGACGTCTACCAGAACGCGCGCATCGTCGTGGGCCCGCTCGCCGGTACGCTGGCGGACGGCTCCACCGTGGCCGGCACGCTCGTCTACGAAAACACGAACGATGTCGGCTTCGTGGACTTCGACGTGAAGACGCGCGCCCCGCTGCCCGACGTGCTCGCGATCGCGGACGTGATGAACGACGGCACGCTCGACTGCCTTGCGATTTCGAACCGCGCACCCGTCGTCACGCTCAAGGGCCGTCTCGCGGTGGATTCCGCGCATGCGGCGCGCAACGATCTGCACGGCACGCTCGCCTTCGCGGAAGGCGCGCTCTTCGGCATTCCCCTGCGCGACGCCGAGACCGCGTTCCACGTGCGCGGCACCACCGTCGCGTTCACGAACGCCGCGGCGCGCGGGCCGCGGGGCGGGCGCGTGACGGGCCGCGGCGAGATCGCCGTGCCCGAGGCCTGCCGCGAGAAGGCCACGTTCGGCATCGACGTCGCGGGCGATGCGCTCACGCTCGCCGATCTCGCGCAGGTGTTCGCTTTCGATCCCGGCGACCGACGCGGCAGCGTCTCCGGCCACGTGCGCCTCTCGGGCCCGCTTGAGACGAACGCCGTGGCGCGTCTGGCGGGCGATGGTCACCTCGTGTGCCGCGACGGCCACCTCGCGCGCATGAACCTCTTCGCGGGGCTGACCGATTACTTCGCGAAGCACGTGCCCGGCATCTCCGGCCTTGTGGATCTTTCGGGCGGTTCGCTCGACTTCACCTTGCGCGACGGCCTGCTGACCGTGACGAACGCCGTCGTCTCCGGCAGCCTGCTCTCCGTGCGCCTGAACGGCGCCTACGACCTTGCGCGCGATGCGCTCGACCTGCGCGCGCGCGTCACGCTCACGCGCAACGACTCGCTGATCGGCACGCTCGCCACGCCCATCACCTGGCCGTTCTCCAACCTCGCGCAGGTGCTCTTCGACTTCACCATCCGCGGACCGCTCGACCATCCCACGTGGACGCATTCGCGCAATCCGCTGTCTTTTGGTAAACTAGTGGGGCAATGAACGATTTGAACCGACTGACATCCGAGATGAGCGTGCTGCGCGAAATCGCCTCCGCGGTCGCGCGCGAACGCAACGTCCGCAAACTCCTCGAAGAGGTGATCGTGATCCTCGAGCGCAGCATGGGCATGCTGCGCGGCACGTTCACGCTGCTCGAGGGCGACGAGCTGCGCATCGTCGCCTCGTCGCGCAAGCTCAACGCGGAGGAGCGCGCGCTCGGGCGCTACCACATCGGCGAGGGCATCACGGGACTCGTGGCGAAGACGGGCCGCTCGGAAGTCGTGCGCGACGTGCGCACGGATCGCCGCTTTCTCAACCGCACGCGCAGCCGTGCGATCAACGATGCGCTCTCGTTCGTGTGCGTGCCGCTCGTGCACCGCGGCCAGATCATCGGCACGCTCTCGGCCGACCGCGCGCTGACGGACGGCGTGGATGAGACGGATGCGCTCACGCGCGACGTGGCGCTGCTGGAGATCATCGCGAACCTTGTGGCCGAGGCCGCGTTCGTGTGCCGCGCGGAGGACGCGGAGCAGGCGGCGCTCGTGCGCGAGAACCAGCGCCTGCGCGACATCATCGCGGATTCGCCCGGCAAGCTGATCGGCAACTGTCCCGAGATGCGCGGCGTCTACGAGCAGATCCGCCAGGTGGCGCCGAGCGGGGCGACGGTGCTCATCCGCGGCGAAAGCGGCACGGGCAAGGAGCTCGTGGCGCAGGCCATCCAGGAACTCTCGCAGCGCAAGGACCGTCCGTTCGTGGTGCTCAACTGTGCGGCGCTGCCGGAGGCGCTGGTGGAGTCCGAGCTCTTCGGCCACGAGAAGGGAGCGTTCACGGACGCGCGCGAGCGGCGCATCGGCCGCGCCGAGGCCGCGAACGGCGGCACGCTCTTCCTCGACGAAATCGGCGATCTCTCGATTCCCGTGCAGGTGAAATTGTTGCGCTTCCTGCAGGAACGCACGTTTTCGCGCGTGGGGTCCAACGAGACGCTCACGAGCGACGTGCGCTTCATCGCCGCCACGAGCCGCAACCTCGAAGACCTCATGGCGCGCAAACTCTTCCGCGAAGACCTCTACTACCGCCTCTCCGTGTTTCCGATCGTGCTGCCGCGCCTGGCGGACCGCGCGGACGACGTGCTGCTGCTGGCGCAGCACTTCCTCACGAAGATGAGCGTGAAGTACGAGAAGAACGTGACGCAGTTCTCCGTGCCCGCGATGAACATGCTGCAGGCGTATGCCTGGCCCGGCAACGTGCGCGAGCTCGAGAACTGCGTGGAGCGCGCGGTGCTCACGGCGAAGGACGACTGCGTGCACAGCTACAACCTGCCGGCGGCGCTGCAGACCGAGGAGTTTGCGGAAGATCCGTTCCGCGGCAACGCCACGCTCACGCTCGACGAGCAGCTGGAGGCCTTCGAGCGGCGCGTGCTCGAGGAGGCGCTGCGCCGGAACAAGGGCAACCACGGCGCGGCCGCGCGCGAGCTCGGCCTCTCCCCGCGCATGATGAGCTACCGCCTCGGCCGCGTGGGCTCGGAATCGTACCACGGCCGGGCGGCGCGTGGAAATTCCTAGACGCCGTGTAACCTTTTACGCGGCGGCGCGTAATCCAGTCGTCAACACCTCATCGAAAGGACATTCCACATGAACGTGACACTGAATCCGCAGTCGCTCTCCGGCATCGCCACGCAGGACGTGGGGACGCTGCCGCCGATCATCGACGTGAAGTCGGGCGAGGCCTCCGCGCGCGCCGGGCTGCTTGTGACGACCTCTCGCACGGGCGCGACCTCGGGCGTGACGGGCGACCTCACGGTGAGCCAGCAGCAGGATCTCGAAGCCCTGCTCGCGCTTCTCGGCCTCGACGGCGAAAACGCCAAGAACGCGACGATGCAGACCGTGCTCAAGGCCATCCAGAGCGCGATCAAGCAGCAGGCCGTGTCGGTGACGACGGTGACGACGGGCATGGTGGTGCTGTCGGACTACGACGTCACGCGCCTCGAAGCGCTCAAGAAGGCGTGCGAGACATCCGACGCGAAAAGTGCGCAGGATCTCGTCGGGAACGTGAACCGCATGTTCGAACTCAAGGGTGAGATCGAGGCGCTCGCCAAGCAGGGCATGACGTATGACGGCAAGTTCGAGGGCGTGAGCCCGAATCCGAACTTCGAGCTCAACACGCGCGTGCGCGAACTGGGCGACCGCATACTCGACATCTCCGTCTACTACAACCGTCTCGACGCGACCACGCGCGAAGCCTGCCTCGACACGCTGGCGCCCGCGATGAAGACGGCCGTGCAGAATCTGGTCGCCGCCTATGGCGAACAGATGAAATATGGGTGGAGCAACGTACAGGCCTACCTGACTTACCAGACATCGGCGCTGACCACGTTGAAGAGCTTCGAGAGCGTGATCGCCTCGCCCGACCTGCAGCTTCCCCCGCAGATCAGCCGCGACGCGCTCTCGCAGATTCTTAAGGAGATCATCGAATCCGTCAGTCCCGACGCCACGGCCGACGAGGTCGCGGAGAAGCTCGACGAGAAAATGCAGGAAATCGCCGAGCAGCTCGCGAACATCGACATTCCAATGCAGGCGTAAGTATGGTATAATACGCGGCATGGAGAAGCTGAAGCAGATCATGTATGGCGTGACGG
>CAVGKN010000062.1:0-6206 GCA_963629855.1 Lachnospiraceae bacterium | reverse complement strand
ATCCGCACATGCCCGCGCTCACGGCGCTGCCGCTCTGGGCGTACACGTGCGGCGGCGAAGGGCGCACGGAAGGCGCGAAGAAGGCGGCCGCGTTCGTGCTCGCCACGCAACGGCCGGATGGCGGCTTCTACGTGCCGAAACCCGGCCGCGGCGGCTCGGGGCTCGGCAACTACAACACGAGCGTGTGCGTGAGCGCGCTCTTCGAGAGCGGGCTTGCGCCGATGAAGGCGATTCTCGCCGCGCGCACGTACATCGCCGGCAGCCAGCTCACGGGCGACGACACGATGGCCGGTGGCTTCGGCTATGACCGCGCGTCGCGCCGCCGCTACGCCGACCTCTCGAACACGTCGTACGCGCTCGACGCGATGCGCCGCACCGAGAAGGCGGAGGACTTCCGTCCGAAGGGCGAGGCGCGCGCGGATCTCAACTGGGAGAAGGCGCTGCAGTTCGTTTCGCGCCTGCAGGAGACGGAGGGCGAGCGCGCGGGCGGCGCCGCCTACAACCTGCGCACGCCGCAGGCCGGCGCCGAGACGAACAAGAGCGGCCGCGTGGCGCTGCGCGCCTACGGCTCGATGAGCTACGCCGCCGTGCTCTCGATGTGCCACGCCAAGCTCACGCGCGCCGACCCGCGCGTGAAGAGCGCGCTCGACTACTGCTCGCGCTACTGGACTGTGGACGAAAACCCCGGCATGGGCGCCCAGGGACTCTACTACTACTACGACATCCTCGCGCGCTCCCTCTCCGTGGCGGGCGTGGACGAGCTCGTGCAGCCCGACGGCCGGCGCGTGGCGTGGCGCACGGCGCTCGCCGCCAAGCTGATCTCCCTGCAGCGCGCCGACGGCCGCTGGGTGAACGACGACAACCGCTTCTGGGAAAACGACCCCGTGCTCGTGACGTCCTTCGCGATTCTCTCGCTGACGCTGTGCAAGTAGGGCGGGGCCGGCGGGACGAAGGAGAACAGCCATGCATGAACACGTGAAAGATCCGCGTCCTTCGTGGGACGAGTACTTCATGGAGATCGCGCACGTCGTCGCGAAGCGCTCCAACTGTTCGCGCCGTCAGGTCGCGGCGGTGGTGGTGAAGGACAACCACATCCTCTCCACCGGCTACAACGGCACGCCGCGCGGCGTGGCGAACTGCTTCGACGGCGGCTGCCCGCGCTGTGCGGGCAAGACGCCGAGCGGCAAGGGGCTGGACGAGTGTCTCTGCGTGCACGCCGAGCAGAACGCGATCTGCCAGGCGGCGCGCTACGGCATCAACGTCTCCGGCTCCACGATCTACATCACGCTCTCGCCGTGCCTCACGTGCGCGAAGCTCATCATCAACGCCGGCATCCGCGAGGTCGTCTATGGCGGCGACTACACGGCCTTCCTCGACACGGTGAAGGACATGTTCAAGAGCGCGGGCGTGCTCTGCCGCTCCGTCCAGTCCCTTGTGCCAGGCGAGCGCGTTTAGTATACTACCATCAAACGTTCTTCACAGGACCAGAACCGGAATTCGAGAGGCCTAGAGACCATGGCAAAATTTCAGTACATCGCGCTGGACGGCGCGGGGCAGGAGAAGCGCGGCACGATTGACGCGGGCGACCGCGCGGCGGCGATCGCGGCCATTCGCGCGAGCGGGCTTTCCCCCACCGCGATCGGCGAGGTGAGGGGCGCGGCGGCGAAGGCGCCGGCGGCCAAGGCTGCGGCGAAGAAGGGCGGCGGCCTCGGCTCGAAGCAGATCAACATCAAGCTGCCGAGGTTCCTGACGGGCCGCGTGAAGCAGAAGGATCTTACGGGCTTCACGCGCCAGCTCGCCACGCTGGTGAACGCGGGTCTGCCGCTCATGCGCTGCATCGACGTGCTGAAAAAGCAGAAGATGTCGCCGGCGATGATGGACTGTCTCAGCGGCATCAGCGAGGGCATCGCGGGCGGCGCCACGTTCTCCGAGGCGCTCACGGCGTATCCGAAGGTGTTCGACAACCTCTACATCAACATGGTGAAGGCCGGCGAGGCGGGCGGTGTGCTCGAAGTCGTGCTGAACCGTCTGGCGGAGTTCGCCGAGAAGGCGCAGAAGATCAAGAACAAGGTGAAGGGCGCGATGATCTACCCGACCGTCGTGCTCGTGGCGGCGATCGGCATCACGGCGTTCCTGCTCGTGACGGTGATTCCGAAGTTCCAGCAGGTGTTCAACGACATCCTGGGCGGGCAGTCGCTGCCGGCGATCACGGAGTTCGTGATGGGGTTCTCCGCGTTCGTGCAGCACAACGGCCTGCAGATCTTCGCGGGCGCGGTCGCCGTGTACGTGCTCTACAAGGTCTTCGGCAAGACGCCGTTCGGCGCCTACCAGCTCGACAAGCTGCGCATTTCGCTGCCCGTGACGGGCACGCTCGTGAGGCGCACGGCGATCTCGCAGTTCTCGCGCACGCTGGGCACGCTGCTCTCCTCGGGCGTGCCGATCCTGCAGGCGCTCGTGATCGTGCGCGACACCACGAGCAACCGCGTGGTGCGCCGCGCGATCCAGACCGTGCACGACGCAGTGAAGGAGGGCGAGTCGATGACCGACCCGCTCGCTGCCTCGGGCGTGTTCCCGCCGATGGTCGTCTCGATGGTGCAGGTGGGCGAAGAGACCGGTCAGATCTCCGATATGCTCACGCGCGTGGCCAACACCTACGACGACGAGGTGGACAACGCGGTGGCGGGCCTCACGGCCGCGATCGAGCCGGCGCTGATCATCTTCCTCGCCGTGGTGGTCGGCACGATTGTGATCGCCATGTTCCTGCCGATGATCAAGATCATCTCCTCCGTGTCGGGCGGCGGCGCGGGCTGAGGCGAGAACGCGGGAGAAACGGAGGCTGGATTCCATGAAGCAGATCGTGGACAACGAAAACGGCGCGCACGGCTTCACGCTGATCGAGCTGCTTGTGGTCATCGTGGTGATCGTCACGCTCATGGGCGTGGTGTTCCGCCTGGCCGGCGTGGGCGGCGAAAGCCGCGCGCGGGCCATCACGGTGCAGCGTCTGCAGCGTATCGAGAACGCGCTCTCGGGCTACTACGCGGCCTACGGATCCTATCCCCCCGTGCCGCTGCAGGGCCGCAGTCGCAGCATCTACAAGGCCGTGGACGAATACGGCCGCCAGATGAAGGGCGAGGAAGACACCGGCGTGACGTCGTTCAAGTCGTCGGCAATGGCCGCGCAGATCGAGGCGGCGTGCCGCGCGCAGCCGTTCTCCGTGGCGTGGCCGTCGCCGACTGACAGCTCCGAGATGATTACGGAGCTTTCGACGTCGTTTATGGATTACGGCGTGAGCGCACCGTACAACCGGGGCTTCACGTCGCTGTCCGGAACGGGCACGCTCAACCTCGACGCGACGGACTGGCGGGCGCAGAGCTCGAACGGAAAGGACATCCAGCTCTTCGAGTTCGGGCTGCTCTCCTTCCTCTTCCCGCGCTACTTCTTCATGCTGGAGGGGGCGAGCCCGGACTTCTACGACCATGAGGTCAACAATCGCCTGCACAGCCAGTGGGCGGCGAACAACCAGCTGCCGTGCCGGCTCGACACGGGCGCGCAGTTCGAGGATTGGACGGAAGTGCGCAGGTTCATGGGTGCGCAGAGTTCGTCGTCTACCGGGAATTACTGGGAGTCGAGCATGATCTCGAACCTCACGAGCCAGGCCGTGTGCGCGCGCTGGATGCCGAACTTCAAGGGCATCGTCTCCCTGGTCGGCACGAATCATCGCTATTTCTTCGGCGTGGATATTGAAGACGGGGGGCGGATCGTGCCCAGGACGTTCTCGTATTCGGGGCTTTCCGGAGGCGGCGACAACGCGCGACTCTGGGTGCACCGACCGCGCGTCTTCACGACCGGCGGCTCGTCGGGCGGCGGCACGGCGTACCTGCTGTGGAGCATGACCGTGCGCGACGGCTGGGAACACGAGTTCTACTACTACTCCGACCCGCCCTACCAGACCTACCGCGTCTGGTCCGCCGGGTCGAACAAGGTGACGTTCCCGCCCTGGTACGATCTGGATTCGTTCTCGGGCGAAGACCTCAATCAGATTCACAAGTTCATCGAAGACGACATCGTGCAGCTGAAGAGCAAGTAGCCGCATGAGGCGTACAGGAGGATTTCAGAATGAAGGCAAACAACGGAAGAAAGGGTTTCACCCTCGTCGAGATGCTGGTGGTGATGAGCCTCATTGCCATCCTCTCCACTGCGCTGCTCATGGGCTATGGGCGCGTGACGCGCACGGCGCAGAAGGCAAAGGCGCAGGAGACGGTTGCCAACGTGGCGACGGCGCTGGGCGTCCTGCTGCAGCAGAAGAGCTCGTGGCCGAAGAAGCTGTTGTCGTATCAGGGGGCGGACGGCACGGGCAAGGGCTGCGTGGTCGAGGTCGCGAAGGTGTTCGCGGAGAACGGCAACCTTCTGGGCGTGACGGTGGATTCGAGCGGAAAGCCCACGGGCACGGATCGCTGCGGCATTGTCGATCCCTGGGCGGTGGCCGTGCTCAAGCGCAGTTCGGCCAACGGCGAGTCCACGGCCGTGCCGTCGGGCGGCACCGTGAGGGATCACGTCATCTACTTTGCGCTCGACACGGATTTTGACGGCATCACCGAGGCGAAGGTGTGCGGCGAGACCGTGAAGATCCGCGCGAACGCGATCGCCTGGAGCGCGGGCGCGGACGGCGAACTGGGCGACTCCTACTCCAAGCGGA
Organism: Lachnospiraceae bacterium; assembly: GCA_963629855.1. Taxonomy (GTDB): domain Bacteria; phylum Verrucomicrobiota; class Kiritimatiellia; order RFP12; family UBA1067; genus RUG572. Next base: position 1,510 of record CAVGKN010000062.1, on the reverse strand, counting down.
GCAAGAAGAACGCGGACAACATCTACAGCTGGCAGCGCAAGCAGGAGGAGAAGTGATGGCGATGCAGACGCGCAAGTCGGGTTTCACCATCGTGGAGATGCTGATGGTCATCGGCATCCTCGCGGTGCTGATGGGCATCGTGACGACCGCCGCCTCGGTGGCCATCCGTCAGTCGCGCGGTCGCCGTACGGAGGCGGTGAAGCAGATCATCCAGACCGGCATCGGCACCTACCTCACGCAGTACAACAGCTGGCCGCCCAAGGGCGGCAAACTGCAGAACTGGATGGAGAACGGCCTGAGCAGTGGCAAGCACGTGGATTTCCTTTCCGCGAACGACTACGACGCGATGATGACGGAACTCGCGAAGAAGTCGCTGGGATCCGAGAACGCCGCGCCCATGATGGACTTCGGCGTGTGCGTGGTCGCCACGAAGTCGGCCGCCGCGGAGCGGCACGGCCATGGCCAGAATTTCAGCGAGGCCATCAAGAAGAACAAGAAGCACGGATCCACGCTCAAGCTCGCGGAGATGGTCTTCGGCTACATCACGACGGATGGCTACTTCCGGCGCTATATCGTGCAGTACAACGCCGATTCGGACAGCGTGACCGTGATGACGCACGACGACTACTCCTCCTGGTGGTCGACCTCGGGGCGTTCCGGTTCCGTGCAATGGCCCAGCGGCTACACCAATCTTAACTAAGCCATGACGAACACGATGCGACAGACACGCGGAGGCTTCACGCTCATCGAGCTGATCGTGGTGATCGGCCTGATGGCGCTGCTCTCCACCATCTCCATCGGCGGCTACTTCGCCGCCTCGCGCGGCATGGAGGCGCGCGGCGTGATTCAGGATACGACGTCGATCATCCGCCAGACCATGCAGGCCTGTCTGATCGACCAGACGCCGACCGCGATCCTCTTCTGCAATCGCCGGCAGAACACGCGGGCCCAGGAAGGAGAGGCGCAGGGCATCGCGATCGCGATCAAGATGGTCGGGCGCATCTCCTACATCGCGTCCAACGGGAGGTCTTCCGCAGGCCGGACCCTGCCAGTGGGCGGGGGCATGCTCGTGGACGAGTTCGCGGACTGGAACCAGTCCTATCCGCTCGATGCCTCCGACAGCGGAAAGCAGCGTGCGATCCGCCTCTACCAGATGAGCACACCGAGCGGAAACCATCTTAACAACGGCGTGAAGTCGTGCAGTTCGCTGATGTGCGCCTGGGTGGGATACACGCAGTTGTCGACGGAGTACCTGATCAATGCGCGGCGCACGGCCGAGGAGTGGTGCAGAGACAACGCAAAGGAAGCCAATGACAACAAGAGCTCCTCCGGCATCGGCTACAACAACGGCAACGACCAGCGCTGGGGGTTGCCGTTCCATCCCGAGAACAACGGCCTTTCTCGGAACGCGTGGCATGTGGGCGACGCCTACGGCGTGGAGATCGCGCGCCTCGAGCTGCCGAAGGGCTACATCTTTGGCACGACGGTGCCGACCAGCCCCGAGCTCGTG
>CAVGKN010000061.1:0-6215 GCA_963629855.1 Lachnospiraceae bacterium | reverse complement strand
GCTCAACGCACTCGCCGCGATTGCCGTCGCCACCGTGCTTGGCCACGCGCCCGCCGAACTTCAGCCGCATCTCGCCGTCGCGTTCTCCGAATTGCCCGATCGCCGCTTCCAGAAGGTCTTCGCGTCGGATTCCCTCGCCGTCTACACCGACTACGCGCATCATCCGGCGGAGCTCGCGTGCGCCGTCGACATGGCGCGCCGCGTGGCGCGTGGCCGTCTGCGCGTGCTCTTTCAGCCGCATCGCTATTCGCGCACGAAGGCGCTGTTGCGCGAGTTCCCGCCCGCCTTCGCGGCGGCGGATGAAGTCGTGCTCATTCCCGTCTATCCCGCTTTCGAGGACCCGCTCGCCGGCGGCGACATCGCCGATCTCTACGCGGCGTTCCGAGCGCGTCCGCCGTCCGCGCAGAAGGTGCTGCTCGCCCGGTCTGCCGAGGAGGCGTGGCGGCACGTGCGGCTCACGGCGGCGCCCGGCGATCTCGTGCTGCTCGCGGGCGCGGGCGACATCATCGACCTTGTGCCGCGCGTCCAATGCGACCTCGCGGAAATGCCGGCCGCGTTGCCTACGCGCGCGTGGACGCCGCTCGCGCCGCACTCGTTCTTCCGCACGGGCGGCGCGACGTGCGGCGGCGGCGCGCGCGTGATCGTGGGCATGGGCTCGAACACGTGGTTCAGCGACTGCGCGGACGACTGCACCCTCGTGCAGCCTGATCTCCCTACGGGCGCGTCGCTCCTCGCCGACCATCCCGCGCTCGCGTTTCTCGCGGGCGTGCCCGGCACCGTCGGCGGCTGGGTCAAGATGAACGCGGGCGCGTTCGGCCACGAGATCGCCGAGGTCGTGCGCCGCGTGAAGGTGGACGGCCGCTGGCTCGACCGCGCCGCCTGCGGCTTCGGCTATCGCCGGTCGGCGATCGACGGCGTGATCGAGGCCGTGGAGTTTTCGGACGAGATTCCGCCGGGCGTGGGCGCGGCGCGGGAGTACTTGGCGCGGCGGCCCGCCTTTCCGCCGCGCACGTGCGGCAGCGTGTTCCGCAATCCGTCGCCCGACCGGCCGGCGGGGCGTCTGCTCGAAGAGGCCGGCGCGAAGGCGCTGCGCGTGGGCGGCGCGCGCGTGTGGAGCGGCCACGCCAACGTGATCGTGGCGGAAGGGAACTGCACGTCGTCCGACATCCTCGCGCTCGCGCGCCTGATGGCCGCGGCCGTGCGCGAAAAATTCCATGTTGCTCTTCAACCCGAAATCAGGGGCCTTGTGGTATAATTTCACCATGTCAATTTTCAGAACCATCGCCGTCCTCATGGGCGGCACGTCGAATGAACGCGACGTCTCGCTCGTCTCCGGGCGGAACGTGGCCGAAGCGCTCGCCGCGCGGGGCGAGTACAACGTCCTGTCCGTCACGTTGGACGCGGACAATCTGGAGGCGCTGCCGGCGGGCGTGGACGCCTGCTACATCACGCTGCACGGCGGCTGGGGCGAGAACGGCGGCGTGCAGGCCGCGCTCGATGCACGCGGCATTCCCTATACGGGTCCTGGCGCGCGCGCGAGCCGGCTCGCCATGGACAAGATCGAGACGAAGAAGGCGCTCGACGAGGCCGGCATTCCGAACGCGCCGTGGTGCGTGGTGGGCGACGCCGACGCCGCGCGCGCCGAGGCCGATTTGCCGCTGCCGCTGCCCGTGGTGGTGAAGGCGCCGCGTGACGGCTCCTCCGTGGGCGTCTACGTGGTCAAGACGTTCGACCAGTGGGCCGACGCCGTGCGCAATGCCGTGCGCATCGACCGCGAGAAGTTCGGCGGCGAAGGCGAGGCGCTCGTGGAGGCGTTCATTCCCGGCCGCGAGATGACCGTGGGCGTGCTCGGCGACACCGCGCTGCCCGTCGTCGAGATCTGCGCGCCGGGCGGCTGGTACGACTACGAGGCGAAGTACAACTCCAACGCCACGCGCTACACGTTCCCGACGGACGGTTTCCTGCCCGAGTTGCAGCGCCTCGCGCGCGCGGCCTTCGACGCGCTCGGCTGCCGCGGCGTCACGCGCGTGGACTTCCGCGTCACGCCCGAGGGGCGTCCCTACGTGCTCGAGCTCAACACCTCGCCCGGCATGACCGGCCATTCGCTCGTGCCCAAGGCCGCCGCGCGCACGGGGCTCGCGTTCCCCGACCTCTGCGCGCGCGTGCTGGAAAGCGCCCGCCATGATTAATCGCCACCGCGATCCCACGCGCGGGTCTTCGCTGCCCCGCGGCCTCGTCGCCTGCCTCGTGCTCGGCCTGCTGCTGCTCGCCGGCGTGGGCTACGGCGTGATGCGCGGCACGGGCGCGCTCGCGATCGAGTGGGAGAAGCAGTTCCGCATCGAGGACCCCGAGCTCGACGTGGTGATCACCACGGGCAAGATGGTGCGCCCCGAGGTCGTCACGCTGCTCTTCGGCCTCACCAACGGCGCGAACCTCGCGGAGATTCCCTTCGAGGAACGGCGGCTCAAGATCCTCGAGCGCATTCCGAACATCCGCGACATCCAGATCGAGCGCCGTCTGCCGCGTCGCGTCAATATCGCCGTGCACGAGCGCGAGCCCCTCGCGCGCATCGCCTCGCCGCGCGGCCGCATCCAGGCCAACCACGTGGCCGACCGCGAGGGCGTGGTGTTCCGCTTCGCGAACAACACGTCCCTGCTGCCCATCGTGCGCGAGGCCGTCTCGCCGCCCACGCCGCCCGGCAAACGTTTGACCGGCCACGTGGCCGCCGCGCTGCGCCTCGTGGAGACCGCCGCGCAGCCTGACTTCGCCGACCTCCGCGTGCTCGAGGTCGAGACCGCCAACAAGGACTACCTGCTCGTCACGCTCGGCAACTACGACCGCGCCAAGTTCGCCTGGGAGCACATGGACGACGACACGCGCCAGTCCCGCGACTCCCTGCGCCGCCAGCTGCGCCGTCTGCGCGACGTGATCGCCACGCACACCACGCCGCGCGCCACCACGTGGATCGCCACCGACTGGGGCACGCCCGGCCGCTTCTACGCGAGCGACCCCAACCGCAAGGGCAATCCGTGAAAGGATCCGTTTCATGAGTTCCGCAGAACCCATCGCCGTACTGGAAATCGGCACCTCCAACACCGTGCTCGCCGTGGGCGAGGCCCTGCCCAACGGGCGCGTGCGCGTGGCGAGCATCGAATCCGTCGCCTCCTGCGCCGTCCGCAAGAGCCAGATCCTCGACATCGCCCAGGTCTCCAACCTGCTCGTCTCCCTGCTGCGGCATCTCGCCGACAACACGGACTACTCGATCGGCACGGCCAACCTCCTCGTCTCCGGCACGCAGATCCGCACGAAGGTGCTCTCCAACCAGGTGGCCGTGGACGACGGCGTGGTGCGCGAGGAGCATCTCGGCGACGTCAACGACGCGGCGCTGGCCGAGACCCTGCGCAGCGCCGACCACGTGGCGCTCGAGCTCGAGCCCATCGGCTACCGGCTCGACGACATCGACGGCATCGATTCGCCCCGGGGCATGAACGGCAAGCTGCTCACACTGCGCTCGCTCTGCGTCTCCGGGTCGCGGGCGCGCATCAAGGACGCGCAGACCGCCGCCTTTAACGCGAAGCTCGAGGTCAAGGACAACCAGATCTACTTCACCGGCACGTGCGCGGCGGCGGCCGTGCTCACGCCGCGCCACAAGCAGAACGGCGCGCTCGTGATCGACCTCGGCGGCGGCACCACGAGCTTCACCGTGTGGCACGCCGGGCACCTCGTGCAGGCCGGCGTGGTGGGCGTGGGCGGCGACCACGTCACGAACGACATCCAGTCGGCGTTCGCGATCACCCAGCGTCAGGCCGAGCAGATCAAGACGACGGCCGCCGCGGCCCTGGTGCGCGCCAACGACGGTGCGCCGCGCATCACCGTGCCCGATCCCATGCCCGGCAGCAAGGCGGCCACGATCTCGCGCCGCGCGCTCGACACCGTGGTCAACGCGCGCCTGCAGGAGCTCTTCACCGTCATCCGCGACAGGATCGACCAGGCGAACCATCTGCACAGCCTCAACGCGGGCGTGTTCCTCACGGGCGGCGGCGCGCTGATGCCCGGCATCGTGGAGCTCGCCCGCACCGTCTTCGGCTGCGGCGCGCAGCTTGGTGCGCTCATCCCCGAAATCGAAGGTCTGGACGCGCTCGTGCCGCCGCGCCCCGCCGTCGCCCACGCCGCCCACGTGGGGCTTCTCTACCTCGTGCAGCTGGAGAACCGCCAGAAACCCGGCGCCTTCGAGAGCCTCTCGCACTTCTTCAAAGGACTCTTCCGGAAATGAACGCGCTTCCCTCATCCCTCATGCTCATCGGCGTCGGCGGCGCCGGCGCCGGCATGGTCCGCGGCGTGCTGCGCGCCTACGGCCACGCGCTTCGCGCCCTCGTGATTGACACCGACGCCCAGGCCGGCGCCGACCTGCCCTTTACGCTGCTCGGCGGCAACCGCCTCGCCGGGCGCGGCACCGGCGGCCAGCCCGCCGCCGCGCGCGCCGCGTTCCAGGACGACCCCGCCTTCATCGACCGCGCCCTCGACGGCGTGCGCACCGCCGTGATCGTCACCGGTCTCGGCGGCGGCACCGGCGGCGGCGCCACGGGCGAACTGCTCAAGCACCTCCACACGCTCGGCATCGTCACCCTGATCTTCGCGACCATGCCGTTCCCGTTCGAGGGCGAAGACCGCATCCGCGCCGCGAAGACCGCCGCCGGGCCGATCAGCCAGTATGCCGACGTCTCCGTGTTCCTGCCGCTCGACGCGCTCGTCACGCAGTCCGGCACCGACAACTTCAAGGACGCGCTGCAGCGCGGCGTGGACGTTCTCGCCTCCGGCGTGACCCTGCTCTGGCGCCTGATCGAGCGCCCCGGCTACATCCAGCTCGGGCCCGAGCATCTGCGCGGCATTCTCATGGGCTGCGGCCGCGGCCAGTTCGCCACCGCCACCGCGCGCGGCGAAGACCGCGTGCAGACGATTCTCGCCGAGCTCGCCGAGCATCCGCTGCTCGCGCGCGACGACGCGCGGCCGCCCGTGCGTACCGTGCTCGTGGGCGTGCTCGCGGGCGACGATCTGCGCCTCTCCGAACTTGGCGCGCTCGCGAGCGGCATCTCCGCCGCCTTCGGGCCCAACGCCGCGCTCGAGCTCGGCACCGTCAACGACGAGGAGACCTTCTCCGGGCGGCTCTCCGCGGTCGTGCTGCTCTTCGAGGAACACGCCACGCCCACCACCCATCACGCGGCCCTCGCGCGCGACGACGCGCGTTTGCACAACGGCACCCACGCGCTCGCCGCGAACTCGCGCTTCCGCAACACCGAGAAGACCACGTGGAACGACGAGGATCTCGACGTGCCCACCTACATCCGCCGCAACCTCACCCTGGATCGCTAGCCGTGACGCGCGACGGACACATTCGCCTTCTTCCCCTCCACGTCGCGAACAAGATCGCCGCCGGCGAAGTCGTGGAGCGCCCGGCCTCCGTGCTGAAGGAGCTGATGGAGAACGCCATCGACGCCGGCGCCACGCGCATCGAGGCCACGATCGTCGCCGGCGGCCGCACGCTCGTCTCCGTGCGCGACGACGGCTGCGGCATGACGCGCGAAGACGCCCTGCTCTCCCTTGAACGCCAGGCCACCTCGAAGATCCGCGACGTGGACGACATCGAGCGCATCGACACGCTCGGCTTCCGCGGCGAGGCCATTCCCTCCATCGCCTCCGTTTCGCGCTTCACGCTCACCACGCGCCGCGCCGAGGATGAAGGCGGCACGCGCCTCGTGGTCAACGCCGGCCAGCTCGCCGACGTCAAGGACTGCGGCGCGCCGCCCGGCACGTGCGTGGAGGTGCGCGACCTCTTCTGCAACGTGCCCGCGCGGCGCAAGTTCCTGCGCGCCTTCGCCACCGAGGAGGCGCACATCCGCGCCACCTTCACCGTGAACGCCCTCGCCCACCCCGACATCGGCTTCACGCTCATTCTCGACGGCCGCGAAACCTACCGCCTGCCGCCCGGCGCCACGCTGGAGGAACGCATCCGCGACCTCTTCGGCGCCGACTTCACCGAGGCGCTCGCCCGACTCGCCCCGCCGGCGAACGAGAACGCCCCCGTGCGCGTGCACGGCTACATGGAACGCCCCTCGGCCGGGCTCGCGAACCGGCCCGCCGCGCGCCGCGACCAGTTCGTCTTCGTGAACGGCCGCCCCGCCACGGCCGCCTCCGTCACCTACGCCCTGCGCGAAGCC
>CAVGKN010000060.1:0-6226 GCA_963629855.1 Lachnospiraceae bacterium | reverse complement strand
TTGTCCCATTCAGCCCCGTATGGCAAGAGCAGAGTCTTTTAATGCGTCGGCCGTGGAAAAAACGTCTCACTCCGTGACGACGGTGAGGGAGACCGAGGCGGAGACGCCGTCGGCGGTGGCGCACGAGATGCGGTGCGCGCCCGGCACGGGCGACCAGGCGAACGGCTGCGCGCCGCGCGTCTCGCCCGCGTTGCAGCCGTCCACGAACCACCACAGGCGCCCCCCTTCCACGTTGCCCACCACGCGGCAGACCACGCGCTGGTTCGCGAGCCCCGGCAGCAGGCGGAACACCGCGCCGTCCTCCGGCCTCTGGATCGCGAGCTGCCGCGTCGTCGTCTCCGCGCCGCGGAAGGCGTCGACGAACGCATCGCCGCGCCGCGCCACCTCGCCGTCGGCCCCGCGCACGTGCAGCGTGCAGGGCGTGGTGGACGAATGGCCGCGCAGCGCGCGCCCCGTCGCCGCCTCGGGGCAGTCCGGCCCCAGCGGCTGCCCGCTTTCCGCGCAGATCTCCCGCGTGACGACCTCCTCCGGCCACGCGCCGAACCACGGCCCGTTCTCGCCGGGATAGAGCGAGCGCGCGAGCTGCCAGGCGTATGGCGCGGCCGCCTGTGCGCCCACCACGCCCGTGTCGCCGAAGCCGCCCGACTTGTGCCCGCACCACACGCCCACCACGTACTCCGGGTTCCACGCCACCGTCCAGGCGTCGCGATAGGCGGCGGAAGTGCCCGTCTTCCACGCGAAGCGGCTCGTGCGCACGTCCGCCACGTGGCCGAGCGCGGCGCCGCTGCGCGCCTCGCCCGCGAGCATCTCCGTGACGAGGCGGCTCGCCCCCGCGCTGAAGACGCGCATCCCCGGCGTCTGCCGCGCCACCTCGTCCGCCAGCGCGCACGCCGGCCGCGCCACGCCGCCGCGCGCAAGGCAGGCGTAGGCGTTCACGAGTTCCACGAGCGTGACGTGCACGTTGCCGATCGCCATGCCAAGGCCGTACGACGCATCCGCGTCGTTCAGGTTGCCGAAGCCCAGCGCGCGCAGCGTCGTGCCGAAGCGCGTCACGCCCAGGAGCTCGAGCAAGTGCACGAACGGCATGTTGAGCGACAGGACAAGCGCGTCGGTCGTCGTCACCTGGCCGCGATACGACGCGTCGAAGTTCTGCGGGTTGTAGCCGCGATAGGCGCGCGGCGCGTCGGGCAGCTTCTCCTCGGGCGTGACAAGGCCGGCGTCGAGCGCGCACGCCACGAGAAACGGCTTGAGCGTGGACCCGGCCGGCCGCGGCGCCGTCGCCACATTGACCTGCCCGGCATCCGCCGAGAAGTAGTCGCCCGAACAGGCGAGCGCCACCACGGCGCCCGTCTCCACGCGCAGCACCACGGCCGCCGCCGCGCGGCCGCCTTCCGCCGCGGCCGCCACAATCTGGTTCGCGCGCGCCTGGATGTCCGCGTCGAGCGTCGTGCGGACGTCGCCCTGCGCCGCCGCGTCGCGCGCCACATGCCGCATCGCCCAGTCGCAGAAAAACGGCTCCGCAAAGGGACGCGGCCCGCGCCGGATCTCGGGCCGCGTCGCGCGCGCGCCCTCGTACTGCCGCGCATCGATCATCCCGCACGCAAGCATGCGCCGCAGCACGTACTCGCGCCGCTTCAGGGCGCGGTCGAGATGGCGGTCGGGACGAAACCGCGAGGGACTCTGCACCATGCCCGCGAGCAGCGCGGCCTCGCCGAGGCCGAGGTCGTGCGCGCGCTTGCCAAACCAGCCGTTCGCGGCCGCCTCCACGCCCACGAGATTGGACCCGAACGGCGCGCGGTTGAGATACTGCGAGACGATCCAGCGCTTGTCGTGCCGCGCCTCGATCTGCAGCGCGCGGAACGCCTCCACGTACTTCCACGCGAGCGACCGCGGATGCGGTGAAATGAGACGCGCGGCCTGCATCGTGATCGTGGAGGCGCCGGAGATGCGCCGCCCCGAGGTGACGTTCTGCAGGCAGGCGCGCGCGACGCTCGGCAGGTTCACGCCCCAGTGGCGGAAGAAGCGGCGATCCTCGCTCGCCACGAGCGCCTGCACGACCCAATCGTTCGTGGAGGCCACGTAGTCGGGGCGGCAGTCCACGTCGCCCGGGCCAAGCGTCACGCGCAGCACGCGCCCCGCCGCATCGCGCAGCATCACGCCGCCAGGATAGCGGGTCGCTTCGTCCAGGTGCGGATCGATCACAAACCACGACCCGGCGAAGACGAGCGCCCCCGCCGCGACAAGGCCGCCCGCCACGAATCCCACGCGCCTCACGGGGCCACCACGAGCCGCGACGCGGCCCCGTGGGCGCACAGCGCCGGCGTGTACATGGCCTCGACCGACGGACCCGGCAGCACGAACTCGCCCGCCGAGACCACGCGCACCGCATAGCGGAACGTCAGGCTCTTCCCCGCTCCCAGCGTAAAGCGCTTCGTGAAGCCGAGCACGCGGTCGTCGCGCAGCTCGCGGCGCATCTCCCACTGATGCCGCGCCCGCTCGCCCGGGGAGGTCAGGCCGAACACGTCCTCCACGTCCGTGGGATCGGGCTCGAAGCAGGCCGGCAGCAGGTCTTCGATCACAAGGTCGCTGTACGTGGTCGTCGCGGGCGCGGTGAGCGCGAGCTCGACCACGAGCAGGTCGCCGCGCACGAGATGCGCGAGATCGGCGGGCTTGCCGTCCGTGCGCCGGTAGCGGCGCGTGATCGCAATGCCGTTCGTCGCGACGCCAAGCGCGGCGGGGTCGCCAAGCGCGAGTGCGCTCGTGAAGACGAAGGCGGGCGCCGTGCCGCGGTTCTCCACCACCACGTCGCCGCAGCCCGTGATCTTCTTCGCGCGCTTGGGCAGAAGCATGTCCTCGTGGCCGTCCACGGTCAGACGCAGGTCGGGCTTGCCCTTCGGCGCGGGTTCGTGGCGGTAATAGGCGCCGAGGGCGAGCAGCGCGTGCGCGTTCGCCGCGGTCGTGCCCCAGTGGCGCGTGACGCCGTCGCGGGCCTGCAGCAGACGCACCACGCCGTCGAGCACGCGCGCGTCCTTCGGGTCGAGGTCGAGCAGCGCGAGCACGAGGAAGGCGGTGTCCGTGAGGTCGTCGACCTGCGCATGGGCGAGCAGCTCCGTCGCGCGCGGCCGGTCGCCCGTGCGGACGAACGCGCGCGCGAGCTGGGCGCGGGCGCGCGCGCCCAGCTGCGCCTTCTGGTCGAACCAGTGGAGCATGCGGTCACGATCCGGCGCACCCGCGAGCGCGAGCGTGTGGCAGGCGTAGACGCTCGTGTTGGTGTCCGCGCTCATCGCCCAGTCGCGCAGGAAGTCCTTCACGCGGTTGTACGGCGCCTCCGGCACGGCGAAGCCGTTGGCCTTCGCCTCCACGAGGAAGTGCGCCGCCCAGAGCGACACGGCGCGGTCCCACGGCGCGTAGCCGGTGTCAGGCCACATCGAGAAGTCGTGCGCGCGCACCATCGCGCACGTGCGGCGGATGCCCTCCGCCACCGCGCCCTTCGCGTCCGCCGCGGCCGTCGTCTCCCGCACGGGCAGCGTGTTGAGGAGGCCGCCCGCCGTGACGAGCGGGAACACGCGCGAGACCGTCTGCTCCAGGCAGCCGTAGGGATAGGCCGTGAGATACTCGAGCGCGGACGCGAGTTCGGCCACGGGACTCGCCGAGGCGAGGAACGTGCGCTTCGCGGCCTCGGGCAGCACGGCGGCGGCGTTCGGGAACGTCCTGCGTTCGCCGGCGTTGAGGCGCACCGTACGCGCCGTCTTCACCCACGGCGCGGCGGGCCGCACCGGCAGCAGGATCTCGCTGCGGTGCTTTTCGCCAAGCCCTTCCGAGACGAACACGAGCGTGCCTTCGCCCGGCGCCGCGGCCGCGCGCACGGGAATCGTGAGCGTCTCGCTCGCGCCGTCCGCGAGCTGGAGCGTGCCGTGCACGGGATGCGCGAGCGCCACGGCGCCGCCGGCCATGAGATCGTAGGCGATCGTGCCGGCGCGGCCGCTGCGGTTGGCGAGCATCACGGTGGCGTAGAAGAGGTCGCCCGGGGCGGCGAAGCGCGGCGCGTCGGGCTGCATCACCACGTTCGGCGTCACCTTCGCCTGCACGGCGCCCGCGCCCACGGCGCGCGGCCCATAGGCGACGGCCGTGACGCGCACCTCGCCCACGAACTCCGGCAGCGTGAACGGCACGGTCGCCTTGCCCTCCGCGAGCGGCACGTTGAGTTTCCAGAGGCTGAGCGGCTTGAAGCGGCGCGACGGCATGGGACTCATGCGCTTGAAGAGGTCGCCCTCCGCGCCGCCGCCCGTCTTCACGCCCGCGCGCACGAGGTCGCCCTCGAAGAGCGGCAGCAGGCGGTTGTAGAGATCCCAGAGCGGATGCTCCGCCGTGCGCGAGGCGCCGAACCAGGCGATGGGATCGGGCGTCTTCTCGTCCGTGAGGAGGTTGATGCCTTCGTCCACCACCGTGACGACGGCCGTCTCGCCGACCACGCCGTCGCCGCGCGCGTCCACGTCCACCGTGACGGTGGAGCCGCCCTCGGGGGCGCACGCCACGGCGGCGCGCACCTGGACGTCGAGCGCGCTGTCGCGCGTGCGCACGCTCAGCGGCACAAGGCCATAGGCGCGGTTCATGAGCCCACGCACGCCCGGACGCGCGGCCTGCACCACGCTCAGCGCCACGTCCGCGCCCGGCGCCCAGGCGCCCTGCACGGGTTCGAGCACGAGCTCGCTCGTCGCGTTCGTGAGCGTGACGACCTGCGAGTAGAGCACGTCGTCGCGCAGCAGCGTGAGCCACGCCGCGCCCGCGAACGGCGCCTTCACCGTGAGGCGCGGACGCTCGCCCGGGAAGTAGACGTCCTTGTCGAGCTCGAGCGTGACGCGGCTCGGATTCTCGAGCATCGTATGCAGGGCCGCGTCGTCGTCGCCGCCGACCCAGTAGGTGCCGCCGAAGGAGACGCCCGTCTCGAGGTCGCGCAGCGTCACCGCCACGTCGCCGCCGACCGCCGCCGGCAGCGCGAGCGTGGCAAGCCCCTTCTCCGACACGGCGACCTCGACGGCGTCGCCGAGCGGCTGGCGCATCTTGTCCGAACGCCATTCCCAGTTGCCGGCCTCCGTCCTGCGCATGCCATAGACGCACTCGATGCGCTCGAAGGCGGCGACGAGCCGGCGCGCGCCCGTGTGCGGCGTGCCGTCCGGATTCAGGAGCACGACACGGCACGTCTTCGGCGTGGCGGCGCACGCCACCTGCTTCGGCAGCGCCACGCCGATGTAGTAGGGCGCGGTGTGCAGGATCGTCGCGGCGCGCATGTTCGCCGCCCGACCGCCGGCCTCGAACACGCTGCCCTGCACGACCATCTTCACGGCCGCGCGCGGACGCAGATTCTCCGGGAAATTGACCGCGAAGCGCGCCACGCCGTCGTCGCCCGTGAGCACGGTCTCGTAGCGTTCGAAGTTCGGCTTCAGTTCCCGGTTCTCGTCGCCGAAGCGGAACATCTCCCAACCCTTCGGCGCAAAGGGCTCGTCGCGGAACAGGACGGCGCATCCGGCGCGCAGCCCCTTCGCGGGGCCGCCGAAGAGATGCTCGCCCGCCACGGACACGACCATGTTCGAAGTCGCGCGCGAGCCTTCCGCCGGCGGCGTGACCTTCACGCGGATCTGCGGCGGCACGAACTCCTCGATGCGCACCACGCGCTCGCCGAGCGTGACGCCCTCCTTGCCGGGCGTCGCCACGCGAATCGTCCACGCACCGCTCGGCTGGTCGTCCGCCACGGAGAAGGCATCGCAGGCCAGCGCGCCCAGGCGATCCGTGACGAGCGCGCGCGTCTGCACGACCTTGTTCTCGGGGTTGCGCAGCTCCACCGTCACGGGGAACGGCTTGGGCGCGTCGCCCTTCCCGTTGCGCAGAATCGCGTGCACGAGAATCTTCTCGCCGTGACGGTAGATGCCGCGCTCGGTCCACACGAACGCCTCGCTGCCGTTCGCCTTCACGAAGGTGCGGCGCGCGCCGAGCGCGCCGTCCTCATCGAGTTCGTGGCGCAGGGCGAGAAAGGTCGCGTCCGACTCGTCCATCTTCGCGGCGACGACGGCGAACGGCTTCCCCGTCTCGGGCATGTCGCAGCTGCACCAGCCCTCGGCGTCGGTGAGCCCTTCGCCCATGACGATGTTGTTCGCGCCGTAGACGAGCACGCGCAACCCCGCGATCGGCGCACCGCCCGTGAGCGACGTGGCCCACACGTAGACCGTGC
>CAVGKN010000059.1:0-6246 GCA_963629855.1 Lachnospiraceae bacterium | reverse complement strand
GCAGAACGGATAGTTCTCCGCCGCCGCCTGCTGGCGCTTCGTGAGCGCGTTGAACAACGTGGACTTGCCGACGTTCGGCAGCCCGACAATACCGACTGACAGTGACATGCTGTTTCCTTCCGAAAAGTGAGAAACTAGTATACCACATTTCCCCGAAGTGGCGGTTCAACGCGTCGCCGTCAGATTTGGTATACTATTTTGCTTATGGCAAAGAAGGTGCTCTTCTGGGGACGCTTTGATCCCGACTACTCGCGAAACCGCGTCTATCGCGCGCTGTTCCGCGAGCTGGGGTGGACTGTCGAGACGTTTTTGGTGAAGTGGTTTCCGCGTTTCGGCGATCTCGAGGCCGCCGTGCGCGGGCTGGGGCGGCGGCCGCTGCCCGACCTCGTGTGGGTGCCCGTGTGCCGGCAGCGCGACATCCTCGCCGCGTGCCGCTGGGCGCACCGGCGCGGCGTGAAGGTGCTCTTCGACCCGATGATTTCGGCCTGGGACAAGAAGGTGCTCGAACAGCGCAAGTGGGCCGCCGACGAGCCGCGCGCCCGGCGTCTGCTCGCCCACGAGACGGCGCTCATGAACGCGCCGGACATGGTGACGTGGGATACGTCGTGCCACCTCGACTTCTGCGCGCGCCGGTTCGGCGTGCCCCGCGAGAAGATGCGCGTGCTCTTCACGGGCACGGACGAGACCGTGTTCCGTCCCGCCGAGACGGAGGCGCCGGCGGAGGCGGGCGCGCCGTTCCGGGTGCTCTACCACGGCGCGTACATCCCGCTGCACGGCACGGAGTACATCGTCGAGGCGGCGCGGATGACGCAGGGCGAAGGCATCGAATGGGATTTTCTCGGCTGGGGCGCGTACAAGGCCGCGACCGAGGCGAAGGCCGCCGGCATCGCGAACGTGCGCTTTCTCGACAAGGTGCCGTACGTGGACGTGCCGAAGGTCATCCGCGCGCACGACGTGGTGCTCGGCGTGTTCGGCACCACAGAGAAGGCGTCGCGCGTGATCGGCAACAAGGTCTACGAGGGCATGGCGTGTGCCCGGCCCACGATCAACGAGTATTGCACGGGCTATCCGCCCGAGGCCGCGGACTGCACGGCGATCAAGTTCGTGCCGCCCGGCGACGCGCGCGCCATCGCCGACGCCGTGCGCGCCTACCGCGACGACTGGGCGCACCGCGCGGACTACTTCTCCGCGGCGCGGGACTTCTTCGAGCGGCATCTGAGCATGAAGGTCATCAAGGGCCAGCTGGCCGCCGTGCTCGCCGACATGGGGCTCTAGGAGAATCGGAACAGGCATGGCACATCACGACAGATCCGCCAACACGCAGTACCGGCGCGAGTTCTTCGACCGCGAATACACGGCCGGCGAAGTCTACGGACGCCTCTGGCGCTACGCGGCGCGCTACCGCTTCCGCATCATCCTCGGCATCGTGTGCGGCATCCTCACCGCCGGCACGCTTCTGCCCCTCTACCAGGTGATCCAGCCCTCGCTCAAGGGCGTCCTCGCCAACGAGAACATCGAAAAGGCCCAGTCTGCGGAAGCCCCCGCACCAAGCACCAAGCACCAAGCACCAAGCACTCAAAGCACTGCGGAAGCCCCCGCACCAAGCACCAAGCACTCAGCACCAAGCACTCAAAGAAAACGGATTCCCAAAAAACTGGCAAAAGCCGCCGAGCTGCCCTCCTGGTATCCGGTGGCGGAGAAGTACGCGGCGAAGTGCGGCATCACGCTGCGCACGGACGCGGGCGAGATGGGCGGCGCGCTCGTGCTGCTCGTCGTCTTCGTGGTGCCGTTCATCGCGTTCGTGCGTCTGGGGCTCGTGTTCCTGAACAACTACTGCCTTGCGTGGGCGGCGATGCGCGTGGTGGCGGATCTGCGCGTGGACATCCTCGAGCACTTGCAGAAGCAGTCGCTGCAGTTCTTCGGGCGCATCGACGTGGGCCAGCTCATGAGCCGCGCGACCTCCGATCCGCAGCAGATGCGGCAGATTCTCCAACACGTGCTGCAGGAACTCGCGCAGGCGCCGTTCGAGATTGCGGTGTCGGTGGGCTATATCGTGTGGTTCGCGCTCGTGAACAAGATGGTGCCCACGCTCGTGATCATCTGCGTGGGCTTCCCGCTCTTCATTCTGCCCGTGGTCATGCTCTCGAAGCGGATTCGCAAGTGGGCGAAGCGGGCGCTCAAGCGCTTCAGCGTGGTGGGCAGCCGCATCCACGAGATCCTCACGTGCATCCGCGTGGTGAAGGCGTACGACACGGCGGAGTTCGAGAACGCGAAGTACCGGCGCGTGGTGCACGACCTGCTCAAGGCGACGCTGCGCACGGTGCGCCTCGGGCTGCTCGTGGGTCCGGCCGTGGAGACGGTGGGCATCCTGCTCATCTGCGGGTTCGTGGTGTGGTGCTTCTTCGCGCACGTCACGCTCTCCGCCGTGCTGCCGATGCTCGCGCCGCTGCTCATCATCTACAAGCCGCTCAAGCAGCTCTCGAAGATCCAGGTGCAGATCGAGCAGGGCCGCGCCGCGCTCGCGCGCGTGTTCTCGATCCTCGACGTGCACATGGAGCTGCCCGAGCGCAAGTTCCCCGTGCGCAAGACCTCCTTCGACGACCGCATCGTGTTCCACGACGTGTCGTTCCACTACGACACCGCCGAGCGCGACGCCGTCACGCATGCCTCCTTCGAGATTTCGCGCGGCGCGCTCGTGGCGGTGGTGGGCGGCACCGGCAGCGGGAAGTCCACGATGAGCGGCCTGCTCGCGCGCTTCTACGACCCGCACGAAGGGCGCATCACGATGGACGGTACGGATCTGCGCGAGCTGCGCATCGCCGACCTGCGCGCGCTCGTGGGCAGTGTGATGCAGGAAACGCTGCTCTTCAACGACACGATCGAGGAGAACATCAAGTACGGCTCGCCCGACGCCACGCACGACCAGGTGGTTGCCGCCGCGAAGATGGCCAACGCCCACGACTTCATCATGGAGCAGCCCGAGGGCTACGCGCGCAACGTCGGCGAGAAGGGCTTCGCGCTCTCCGGCGGCGAGCGCCAGCGCATCGCGATCGCCCGCGCTATTCTGCGCAACCCGCCCATCCTCATCCTCGACGAGGCCACCAGCGCGCTCGACACCGTGACCGAACGCCTCGTGCAGGACGCCATCAACAATCTCATGAAGGACCGCACCACCTTCGCGATCGCCCACCGCCTCTCCACGATCCGCAACGCCGACCTCATCCTCGTGATGCAGAACGGCCGCATTGTCGAGCGCGGCACCCACGACGAACTCTTCGCCGCCAACGGCGTCTACCGCAAGCTGTGCGACATGCAGAAGACCGACTAGTTTTTATGAGCAAGAAGAACGACCAGAAGAACGAACCGCCAAGCCTCTTTGACAACCTTGACCAGTTTGCGCCGGCGCAGAAGCCCGAAGACCCGAAGCCGGAAGCGCCGAAACCCGTAGACGCTCCGCCTGCGGCCGAGAAGCCCGCCGAGGCGAAGCCCGCGGCCTCCCTCGTGCCGTCGCTGACGGGGCGCGGGCCGCTGCACGACCTCTACGACTTCAACTTCCGCGAGTATTCCGCCTACGTGATCTGCAACCGCGCGATCCCCGCGGTCGAGGACGGCCTCAAACCCGTGCAGCGCCGCATCCTGCACGCGCTGTGGGAAAAGGACGACGGCCGCTTCACGAAGGTGGCGAACATCGTGGGCCACACGATGCTCTACCATCCGCACGGCGACGCCTCCATCGGCGACGCCCTCGTGGTGCTCGCCAACAAGCTCTGGGGCAAGGGCAAGGGCTACCTCATCGACGTGCAGGGAAACTTCGGCGACCTCTTCACGGGCATGCCCGCCGCCGCGCCGCGCTACATCGAGTGCCGTCTCTCCGACCTCGCGCGCAACGACGAGTACAACGCGATCTTCAATCCCAAGACGACCGAGTTCACGCCGAGCTACGACAACCGCAACAAGGAGCCCGTGCTCCTGCCCGCCAAGATCCCGCTGCTGCTCATGCTCGGCGCGGACGGCATCGCCGTGGGCCTTTCCACCGCGATCCTGCCGCACAACTTCACGGAGCTGCTCGAGGCCGAGATCGCGCTCATCCAGAAGAAGCCCTTTACGCTCTATCCCGACTTCCAGCTCGGCGGCGTGATGGACGTCTCCGACTACCAGGACGGCCTTGGCAAGGTCAAGGTGCGCGCCGTGATCGAGGCGCGCGACAAGAACAAGCTCGTGATTACCCAGCTGCCCTGGGGAGAGACCACCGACTCCATCTCCACGTCGATCGAGGAGGCGATCAAGAAGAAGAAGGTCGCCGTGCGCAAGATCCACGACCTCACCTCCAGCGAGGTGCAGATCGAGCTCGAGCTCGCCACCGGCGCCACGCAGGAGAAGGTCAAGAGCGCGCTCTACGCCTTCACCACGTGCGAGAAGTCCATCGCCTCGCGGCCGATCGTGCTCGACGCCGGCCGGCCGCGCGCGATGACCGTCACGCAGATCCTGCAGAAGAACGCGGAACGCCTCATGTCCCTCACCCAGCGCGAGCTGGAGATCCGCCTCGACGAACTCGACCGCCTCTTCCACGACCGCACGCTCGACCGCATCTTCATCGAGGAGCGCATCTACAAGCGCATCGAGCAGGAGAAGACCTACGATGGCGTGAAGGCCACGATCCGCACCGGCTTCGAGCCGTTCCTTTCGCAGCTGCGCCACCCCGCGATCTCCGACGACGACATCGAGCGCCTCCTCAAGATTCCGATCCGCCGCATCTCCCAGTTCGACATCGACAAGAACCGCGCCGAGATCGACAGCATCACCAAGGAGGAGGCCGAGGTCAAGGACAATATCGTGCATCTGCGCGCCTTCGTGGTCAAGTACCTCAAGACCCTCATCCGCCAGTACGGCAAGAAGTACCCGCGCTGCACGAAGATCGTCGACGGCGCGTTCAAGGAAGTGGACGTGCGCGCGATCACCGCGAGCGAGCTCACGATTCGCTACGACAAGGAAAACCACTTCGTGGGCTCCGGCCTGCGCGGCGGCGACGAGCTCTTCAAGTGTTCCTCGCTCGACAAGCTCGTGTTCGTGTGGAAGGACGGCCGCTACAAGATGACGCCGCCCTCGGAGAAGATCTTCGTGGACAAGGATCTGCTCGAAGTCTTCCTCTTCAACCCCGAGAAGGACCGCGCGCGCGCCTTCGTGTGCGTCTACGAGGAGCCGCTCTACGGCTTCACCTACGTCAAGCGCTTCACCTTCGGCGGCATGATCAACAACAAGGACTACCGCCTTGCGCCCGAGAAGAGCAAGGTGCTGTTCTTCGACGAAGGCTGCCCCGAGCAGTTCTACGTGAAGTTCCGTCCCGCGAAGAACCAGAAGATCCATCAGATGCTCTTCCAACCGCTCGAACTCGTGGGCAAGGGCGAAGGGGACAAGAAGCCCGTGGTGGAGGTGCGCAGCGCCTCGGCGCGCGGCATCCAGCTCACCACGAAGCCCGTGGCGCGCATCTCCGCCACCAAGGGCTCCTGGTGGGACGATTCCGAGACCGTGGCGAAGGCCACGCTGCTGTGATCGCGATTCTGGCCAACGGGGCGCCGCCGGCGCATCCGGCGGCGCGCGCGGCGTTCGCGGCGGCGACGCGCCTCGTGTGCTGCGACGGTGCGCTCGCGAAGGCGCGCGCCCTGGGCCGCGAACCCGACCTCGTGGTGGGCGACGGCGATTCGCTCGCGTCCGTCGACCGCGCCGCGCTCGGCGCGCGCTTCGTGCATCTCGCCGAACAGGAGACCAACGACCTCGACAAGGCGTTCCGCACGGCCGTGGCGCGCTACGGCGCGGCGGAGGGCGTCGTGATCCTCGGCGCGGGCGGACTGCGCGAAGACCACTTTCTCGGTAACGTCTTCCGTCTGCCGCGCTTCGCGCAGGTCGTGCCCGACGTGGCGATGGTCACGGACGCGGGCACGTTCACGGTCGTCCGCGCCACGCGCGCGTATGCGTGCCGGCCAGGCGAGCCCGTCTCCGTGTTCGCGACCGATCCCGCCACGCGCGTGACGTCGCAGGGCCTCGAATGGCCGCTCGCGGGCGTCTCCCTCGCCGAACTCTGGCAGGGCACGCTCAACCGCACCACCTCCATGTCCTTCACCCTCACGACCTCCCATCCCCTGATCGTCTACCGCCCGCTCTCGTCCCCCCTCCGGATGGCCACTCCGAGGTGATCCAGGGCCGACGCATTAAAATGACTCCACCCTCGCTCGAGAGGGCTGACCATCT
>CAVGKN010000058.1:0-6319 GCA_963629855.1 Lachnospiraceae bacterium | reverse complement strand
CACCGTCTCGTCCGTCTCGCCGAAATACTGGCGGCGCTCGCTGTGGCCGATGATCACGTACTTCGCGCCGGCGTCGAGAATCATGCCCGTGGAGATTTCGCCCGTGTAGGCGCCGCTTTCCTTCCAGTGGCAGTTTTCCGTGCCCACGCCGACCTGCGTGCCGGCGGCCGCGGCCACCGCGGCGGGAACGTCGATCGCGGGCGTGCAGCACACGATCTCGACATTCGCGTAATTCTTCGTCGCCTCGGCGACGCCCTTCACGAGGGCAGCCGTCTCGGACGGCTTGACGTTCATCTTCCAGTTACCGGCAATGATTTTCTTGCGCATCTTGTTTTGACCTTGTTCAAATGGTCGGACCGAGGGGATTTGAACCCCTGACCTTTTGCACCCCAAGCAAACGCGCTACCAGGCTGCGCTACGGTCCGGCGAAGATTGGGAAGTAGTTTACCAAATTCTCAGGCGGCGGTCAAGCGTCAGCCCTTGAAAAAACGAACAAATTCCGTCGTGAATGCGGCGCCGGCCTCGGGGCGCTCCCGCGCGCACGCCTTCAGCAGCGCCGTGCACGCGCCGCAGTGGCGGCAGTTGTCGGCGTCGATGCAGTCGCGCACCTTCGGCCAGAGCGGCGAGGCACCGAGCGCCTGGTTGTCGATGACCATCGGAAAGGTGTAGCACGGATCCATGATCGCCGCGAGGTCGCCGTCGTAGGCATACGTGGCATAGGCCCGAATGATCGCCGCCGGGTTTGGATGCCGCCGCGTGGCGAGCTTCACCACGCCCACGTGCGGCTCGTAGAGCGGCAGGTCTTCGGGCCGAATCCAGATCGCCCGCAGAAAGTCCTCGTAGTTGCCGCGCTCGTAGTTCGTGCGGCAGCGGAACACGGAGAAGCCGAACTTCGCGCCGGCGGCGGACTGTCCCATGCGGTTGTGGCCATGCAGATTGTTGTGGAACTGGTGGAACGGACAGTTGCGCAGGCAGCCGGGATTCGCCTGGATGCCCATCATCTTGCCATGCTCCCGCGCCCACGCGCCCAGCTTCGCCACGTAGTCGAGCCGGCGATGGTCGTTGCGCCCCGCGTAGAACTCGTCGTAGAGCTCGTCCACGTAGGAGAGTGCGCTCGTGCTCGCGATGTCCATGTTGATGCTGAAGCGGATCTTCACGGAGGGGAAACGCTGGCGCACCACGGTCGCGATGAACGGCGACGTAGTGGTGAGATGCTCGGGGAAGAGCCCGGCCGCGTCCATCTCCTTCAGCTTCTCCGTGACATGGTCGGCGAGCGTCTCGGAGAGGGCGATGTCGCCGTAGCAGTTCGCGTTGAAGATCGCGTCGAGTTCGATGCCCTGGGCGCGCGCCCATTGGAGGTCGGCGACGATCCGCGCGCGACGCTCCGGCGTCCAGTCGTCCATCGGCCGGCTCGCGATCACGCCCGGCCAGGCAAAGAAGACTTCCTTGAGGCGCGGCACGTAGGGAGCGCACGTCTCCGTGAACGCCACGTTGTCGAACCAGCCGACGGCGAGTTTTCGCGCTGTCTCCACGATCAGGCCTTCTCCCCGCGCAGGTCGCCTTCCACGAACACGGCCTTCACGTCGAAGGACTCGGGATCGAGCAGGGCGAGGTCGGCGAGATAGCCCTTCTCGACCTTGCCGAGCGTCTTGCCGAGACCGAGCGCGAGCGCCTGGTTCCAGCTCGTCACGCGGATGAGATCCTTGAGCGCCAGCCCAGTGACGTCCACGAGGTTCTTGAGGCCGCGGTTCATCCAGAGCGTGGAGCCGGCGAGATTTCCGCCTTCCACGAGACGCGCCTCGCCGCCCTTGAGCAGCACCTTCAGGCCGCCCATTTCGAAGGCGTAGCCGTCGGCGCAGTGCGAGCAGCGCAGGGCGTCGGTGATCATCTGCACGTGGGCAAGGTCGCGCTTCCAGAAGACGAGGCGCAGCATGTCGTCGCAGAGGTGGATGCGGTCGCAGATGACTTCGGTGTCGAGGTCGTCGAGCAAAAAGCCCGCGCCGACCATGCCGATCTCGCGGTGGTGCAGCTTCGTCATCTGGTTGCAGAAGTGCGTAAGGTGGCGCAGACCCGCGGCGTAGGCCGGCAGGAACTGCGCGAACGTGGCGCCCGTGTGGCCGCAGCTCGGCACGATGCCATGCTCAAGGCAGGCCGCCGCAAACGCCGCGCCGCCCTTCACCTCGGGCGCGAACGTGATCATCTTCACGGGCGAGATCGCGTCGAGCGCGAGCACCTCGCGGATGTTCGGCGCGCGCACGAACGCGGGATTCTGCGCCCCGCAGCACGCCGGGTTGATGTAGGGGCCTTCGAGATGGATGCCGATCACCTTCGCGAAGCGCATGTCCTTGCGATACGCCGCCACGGCCTTCGCGGCCGCGCGCAGCGTGGCCTTGGCGACCGTGAGCGTGGTCGGCAGAAAGCTCGTGCAGCCTTCGGCGAGCTTGGCCTCGGCGATCGCCGTGATCGCCTCCGGCGTGGCGTCGCACACGTCGTGGCCGCACGCGCCGTGCAGATGCACGTCGATGAAGCCCGGCACGAGCAGCGCGCCGCGCGCGTCCACCACGCGATCGAAGCCCGTCTTCGGCGCCGCGCCCGTGCCCACGCGCGCGATGCGGCGACCGTCGAGCTCGACGAACGCCTTCTTCAAATCGACATCCGGACTAATGACATGTGCATTGCGAATCAGCGTCTTCATAGTCTTCTTCTCCTTGTGTTCCTGTGGTGTGTGTGAAATCAACCATGATGGTGGCAGCCGCCACAGCCGTGGCCGCAGCCGCCGCAGCCGCCTTCGGCGTGGTCGTGGCCACCGCAGCCGCCGCTTTCGCCGTGGCCGGCGCACGTGGCGGTCTGCGTGCCGACGAGCGTGCCGGCGAGCAGCTGCTCGATGGCCGCGTCCGCCGCGCCCGTCACGCCCGCGAGGAAGCCGATGCCCGCGCCCGCGAGCGCCCCCTGCATGCCGGGCCCGATGTTGCCGCAGATCACGCCGTTCACGGCGTGCCACACGAGCCACAGCGCGAGGTCTTCGTGCCCCGTGCCCTCGGTGTCGACAACTTCGGCGGCCGTCACCTTGCCATCTTCGATCGTGTAGATCTTGAACTCGGTGGTCCTCCCCATGTGCGGGAAGATCTGCCCCTCGGAATGGGGAATGGCGATTTTCGCGTTCAGCTTTTCGTTTTGCATGACTTGTTTCCCTTACAGGGCTCCGGTGGCGAGCGAGCCGAAGGTCGTGATCGGCGTCGTGTCGCGGTAGTTGTCGATGATCTGGCGAATGTCCTTGATCACGGCGTTGACCTCATCGTACATCTCGCGGTCGGAGATGACGCGGCCGAGCGTGCCCTCGCCCTTCTCCAGACGTTCGGAGACGACGCGCAGATTGGAGACGAGATTCGCGGCGTCGTCCGCGAGCGTCGCGTCGTTGAACGCGCGGCCGAGCAGGCCTTCGCCGGACTTGAGCTTCTCGGTGGCGGCGCGCGCGTTGGCCACGGTGTTCGTGAGGTCGGCCCAGAGCGCGTCGTCCCGCGCCGTGAGGCGGCCGAGCGTGCCTTCGCCGCGCGCGAGGCGGCCGGAGACTTCGGAGGCGTTGGCGAGCGTCTTGCGCAGGTCTTCGTACACGGCGTCGTCCTTCGAGAGCAGACGCCCCATCGTGCCTTCGCCCTTGTCGAGGCGCTCGGCGATGGCGGCGGCGTGGTCGAACGTCTTGCGCGCGCCGTCGAACGTCTTCTCCGCGTCGCCCACGGCGCGCTTGGCGCCGGACACCGCGTCCGCCAGATCGCGGTACACGGTGTCGTCCTTCGCGAGCAGCTTGCCGGCGGTTCCTTCGCCGCGCTCCACGCGCGCCACGATCTTGTTCACGTTCTCGGCGGTCTCCTCGAAGTTGGAGACGATGTTGCGGAACGAGCCGCGCTCCATGACCTCGTTGAGGCTCTTGGCGATCTTGCCGAGGTCGCGCATCCAGTCCGCCGGCGGCTCGCCGCGGAAGACCGTGGTCGCAAGCGGCAGCACTTCGCCCTTGCCCTCTTCGAGCAGCAGGTAGTTGCCGCCGAGCAGCGACAGCGCCGAGACCGTGGCGTAGCAGTTCTTGCGCAGCACCACGTCGCGATCCACGAGCACCGTGACCATCACGTTGGTGGAGGCCAGGTCGATCTTCTCGACCACGCCCACCTTCATGCCGCGGTAGACCACGTTGTCGCGCTCCTTGAGCCCGCCCACGTCCGTGAACGCAATGCGCGCCGTGACCTTTTCGCGGCCGAAGAGCACGTCCACGCCGGAAATGATCACGGTGAAGTAGACGAGCAGGGCGAGGACGGCGACCATGAATGCGCCGACCACGACTTCCGAGAAGATGTCAGTGTTCTTTTTCATATTCTGCCTTCATCTGCCTGAAGCTGGTTTCGGTAATGAACTGCGCGGCGAGGAAGTCGCGCGCATCCGGCTGGGTGGTGCGCACGAAGTCCTCGGGCTTGGCGAGCTCGACCACGTGACCGCCCTTGAGCATGAGGATGCGGTCGGCGAAGAGCAGCGCGCCCTGGAGGTCGTGCGTGACGACGATCGAGGTGATGCCGCGCGTCTTGTTGAGCCGGTGGATGAGCCGGTTGATCGTCACGGACGTCACGGGGTCGAGCCCGGAGGTGGGCTCGTCATAGAGGATGATGTCCGACCGGCGCACGATCGCGCGGGCGAGGCCGGCGCGCTTCTGCATGCCGCCGGAGATCTCGGCGGGATAGAGGTCGGCCGCGTCGGTGAGCTCCACGGCGGCAAGGGCGTCGGCCACGCGCGCGGCGATGATCTTGTCGGAGAGGCGCGTGCGCTCGCGCAGCGGCAGCGCCACGTTCTCGGCCACGGTGAGCCAGCCGAGCAGCGCGCCGCCCTGGAAGAGGTAGCCGAAGCGCGCGCGGATGTTCTCGAGCGCGTCGCCCGTGGCGGCCGAGATCTCCACGTCGTCCAGCCACACGTGTCCCGAGGTCGGCGTGAGCAGACGCACGAGATGCTTGAGCGTGACGGACTTCCCCGTGCCCGAAGGCCCCACGATCGCGAGGATCTCGCCCTTCGCGACCTCGAAGCTGACGCCCGCCAGGACTTCGCGCCCGTCGAACCGCTTCACCACGTTGTCGAACCGGATCATAGCGTGAACTCGATGTAGAACGCGCGGGTCACCATGTAGCCGAGCGTGAGGATGAGGAGGAACGAAATGATCACGCTGCGCTGCGTGGCGCGGCCCACGCCCACGGCACCCAGCGTGGTCGCAAAGCCCTGGTAGCAGCTCACGCCGCCGATCACCACGCCGAACACGGCCGCCTTGAGCAGCCCCACGAAGAGATCCTTCGCCACGGCGATCGACATCGCGCTCTTCATGTACTGCTCGAAGTCCACGTTCAGCTGCGTCTGCCCCACGAGGCCGCCGCCGACCACGCCCAGCACGCAGGCGTAGAACGAGAGGATCGGCGCCATCACGAGCAGCGCGCCCATGCGCGGCGCCGCCAGAAAGCGCACCGGCGAAATGGACATGATCTCGAGCGCCGCCACCTCGTCATTCACCGTCATCGTGCCGAGCTCCGCGGCCATTGCGGACCCCACGCACGCCGACAGGCAGATGCCCGTGACGAACGGCCCCATCTCGCGCAGAAGCGTGAGCATCACCGCCGCGCCAAGATAGAGCTCCTGGTTGAAGCGCCGCAGCGCGAGACCCACCTGCAGGCCGAGGATCATGCCCGTGAAGAGCCCCACCACCGTGATGACCGGCAGCGTGCGGATGCCCGCCGCGTAGAGCTGCTGCATGAACGCGCGCCGCGCGTCGCGCCGCGCGAAGACGCCTGGCAGACAGGCGAGCGACTCCACCGCCAGCCGGCCGCAGCGTCCAATGGCGGAGAGCAGCCCGACGACGTGCCGCACCAGCGTCGGCCGTCCGGGCGCATCCGCGTAGATCGGTTCCCGTGTAATCGTCATCGTTCGTTCCCGGAAGTCCGGCGCTCCTTAGAAGTCATCGAGGTCGATGCGCATCGTGCTGTGCTTCTGCGCCTCGATCGCGCGCTTCTTCTCGGCGGCGTTGTCGTGGATCGACCCCGGGTCGGAGACCAGCGGGATCGTGAACGCGGTGCCGCAGTTCGGGCACTCGCTTTCCGTGTTGGCCATGCTGATCGGCGCCTCGATCTCCTGATGGCACTTCGGGCAGAAGAAGGACACCATCTCCTCCTCCTCGGCGGCCGGCGCGGCGGCGTTCGTCTTCTGTGCGCCCTCGCCCTCCTCGCCAAAGCCCAGCAGCGTCGTGTCGATGCGAATCGTGCGGTTCTTGAGCGCGGAGGGCTCCATGTCTTCCGCCTCC
>CAVGKN010000057.1:0-6349 GCA_963629855.1 Lachnospiraceae bacterium | reverse complement strand
GCCATGCTCGACCTTCTCGTTCTTGAACATGTACTTGAGCGCGCGCGGCAGCTGCACGAACTGCATGCCGCAGAGGCGGATGGTCAGCCAGATGCCGCCGAAGAGAATCAGGATGATCAGCAGGGGTACCGGGAATCCCGCCACTTCAAATGAAGTGCCCCACACCTTGTCGTCCACCAGGTTGACGTATGACGTGAACGTATCCAGCCACGTCGTTCCTTCTGCTGCCGCGAAAAGCGGCATTGCGCTACTCATGTTGCCTTTACTTTCCGTCCTTTTGCCTGAGAGATCGCCCACGACCCTTTCGCGGACTTACCCCTTCGGCCCCCGGGAACCATTCCCGAGCTTCTCCGGACTTCGCGCTTGTGCGCGGTTTGTTGGGTAGAAAGTCTATCAAAACTGCGCCGCGTCGTCAAATGCCCTGTTGACTTTTGGGCGCAGATTCGGTAAACTGTATCCTCGTTTCACGGTGGCTCAGCGAGTCACCGGACCATTTGTTTTGATTTTTGACAAGAGAGGAGCGAAAGAAGGTTATGGCCATGAACAATGAGCTGCTGGCGATTGTGAACTACATCGAGCGCGAGCGCGGCGTCGATCGCGAGATCGTGCTGGTGGCAATCGAACAGGCGCTGCAGCAGGCGGCGCGCCGCAACGTCGACGTCACGAACGACCTGCGCGTTCAAATTGACCGCAAGACCCTTTCGCTCCATGTCTACGACACGCTCGTCGTCTCCAACGAGGAGAAGGGCACGGGCTTCATCAGCCTGGCCAAGGCCAAGCGCATCAAGCCGGACGCCGCGGAGGGCGACACCATCGAGATCGAGATGCCCGCCTCGAAGCTGGGGCGCATCGCGGCGCAGACGTCGCGCCAGGTCATCATGCAGAAGATCCGCGAGGCCGAGCGCTCGAACACGTTCCGCGAGTTCAAGGGCCGCATCGGCGAGATCGTGAGCGGCACCGTGACGGCGGTGAACCGGCGCGACCTCTACGTGATGGTGGGTAAGACGGAGATGATCCTGCCCGGCAAGGAACGCATCCCGAACGAGGAGTTCGGCGTGGGCGACGTGGTGCGCGCGATCGTGCACAACGTGCGTCCGGAGGCCACGGGGCCGAGCGTGACGCTGAGCCGCACGTCGAACGAGTTCCTGCGCACGCTCTTCCGTCTGGAGGTCTCGGAGATTGCGGACGGCGTGGTGGAGATCATGGGCGTGGCGCGCGACCCGGGCTACCGGGCGAAGATGGCCGTGCGCACGCGCGACGAGAAGGTCGATCCCGTGGGCGCGTGCGTGGGCCTGCGCGGAGCGCGCGTGCGCAACATCGTGCGCGAGCTCGCCGGCGAGAAGATCGACATCGTGCGCTGGAACGAGGACGTGAAGGTCTACGTCTCGCAGGCGCTCGCCCCGGCGAAGATCGAGTCGATCGAGGTCGATCCGGACGGCGGCAACGTGGTGAACGTGGTCGTGCCGGCGGATCAGTATTCGCTCGCCATCGGTCGGCATGGGCAGAACGTGCGCCTCACCTCGAAGCTCACGGGCTGGCACGTCAACGTGACGAAGTCGCTCGCGCTGGCGAGTTTTGAAGACCAGCGCGACGCCGCCATCCGGAATCTCGCCGAGACGTTCAGCGTCTCCACGGCCGTGGCCACGCAGCTCGCCGATTCCGGCTTCCTCACGGTGGACGACATCGTGGCGAGCGACGAAGAGGGCTTCATCGCCGCGACGGGCCTTGACGAGGTGACGGCGAAGGGCGTCTACGCGGCCGCGAAGGTGGTGGCCGAGCTCACCTCGCAGATCGGGGAAGAGGCGTAAGGGATTTTGCAATGAGAGTCTACGAATTCGCGAAGAAGGTCGGCGCCACGAGCGCCGCGGTCATGAAGATGGCCGAGCAGTGCGACGTCGAGGTCTACTCGCCGCTCTCGCAGCTCGAGCCCGAGGACGTCGAGTCGCTGAACCGGAAGCTGCTCGCCGTGGGCGTGGAGACGCTGAAGGCGGATGCGGCCGCCTCCGCCGAGAAGGCGCAGGCAAAGGCCACGCGCGCCCGTGCGGCGCGCGCCGCCGGCGATAAGGCCCAGGCCGAGGCGCTCGAGGCCATTCGCCAGCGCGCCATCGCCGCGCACGAGGGTCGCGCCATCGACGTGCCCGCGCAGGCGCCCGTCGAGGCCGCGCCGAAGCCGGTCGCCAAGAAGACTGCGAAGAAGAAGGCCGCGGCGGAGAAGAAGGACGTGCTGATCGGCGCCGATCTGCCCGACGTGCCGAAGGTCTCCATCCAGGTCTCCGACGACGAGGTCGACGCGAAGGTGGACGAGCCGGCGGACTTTGACGACGCGCGTGACGACGAGGACGACGAAGCGAGCGACTATCTGCACGGCAAGGATCTCGAACGCCGCGGCGCGACCAAGACGGCCTCCGCCAAGAAGGAGGCGGCCGCCAAGAAGGAGCAGGCCGCGAAGAAGGAGGCCGCCGCCAAGAAGGAGGCGGAGGCGGCCGCGAAGAAGGAAGCGGCGGCGAAGAAGGCGGCAGAGGAGGCGGAAGCCGCGGCGAAGAAGGCCGCGGCGAAGAAGCCCGTGCCGCCGCCCGCGCCGAAGCCCGCCGCCGCCCGCGTGGGCGGCACACGCGCCGGATTCTCGTCCGTGTCGATGCGCCTCTCGCGTCCGCAGGTGCAGATCGTGCCCGGCAAGCCCACGATCACGATCGGGGCGACGAAGCCGGCGATCACGGTCGGCGCGAAGCCCACGATCACCGTGGGCACGAAGCCGGCGGCGCCGGCGAAGCCGACGATTTCGCTGTCCGTGACGACGCGCGAGATCTCGATTCGCGGCGCGATCGTGGTGAAGGAGCTCGCGCTCAAGCTCGGCATCCGTCCGAATCGCCTGATTGCGGATCTGATGGGCCTCAAGGTGCTCGCCTCGATCAACCAGCGCGTGGAGCCCGAGGTCGCCACGAAGGTCGCGCAGAAGTACGGCTACAAGGTCAACATCGAGCACGCCCGCGACGCGGCCAACAAGAAGCCCGTGCTCAAGGCGATCGACGCGGACGACGAGATTCCGCAGGACAAGCCCGAGGACATGCAGATGCGCGCCCCCGTGGTCACCTTCCTCGGCCACGTCGACCACGGCAAGACCACGCTCATGGACTACATCCGCCATGCGCACGTGGCGGCCGGCGAGGCCGGCGGCATCACCCAGCAGATCTCCGCCTACCAGGTGGACGTGCAGGGCCGCAAGATCACGTTCCTCGACACGCCCGGCCACGCCGCGTTCAACGCCATGCGCCAGCGCGGCGCCCAGCTCACGGACATCGCCGTGATCATCATCGCCGCCGACGACGGCATCATGCCGCAGACCGAGGAGGCGATCAAGTTCGCCCGACAGGCCGGCGTGCAGATCATGGTCGCGATCACGAAGTGCGACAAGCCCATTGCCAACGTGCAGCGCGTGAAGCAGCAACTGCAGAAGATCGGCCTCACCCCCGAGGAATGGGGCGGCGACATCGTGTGCTGCGAAGTTTCCGGCACCACGGGCCAGGGCGTGGACAACCTGCTCGAAATGATGCTGCTGCAGGCGGACGTGCTGGAGCTCACCGCGAATCCGAAGCGCCGCGCGAACGGCTACGTGATCGAGGCCGAGCTCGAGCAGGGCTTCGGGCCTTCCGCCACGCTGCTCGTCACGGGCGGTACGCTCAAGGTCGGCGACGCGATTCTCATCGGCGAGCACTTCGGCAAGGTGCGCTCGCTCATCGACGACCGCGGCCGCCGCATCAAGGAGGCGCCGCCTTCCACGCCCGTCAAGTGCACGGGCCTTTCGGGCGTGCCCGAGGCCGGCGCGGAGTTCCGCGTGATGCTCGACGAAAAGCGCGCGCGCACGCTCGCCGAAGAGGCCGCGCGCGCCCGCAAGGAACAGGAACTTTCGCAGACGAAGGCCGTCTCGCTCGACGATCTCATGAGCCAGATGGACGCCAACGGCAAGCGCGAGCTCAGCGTGATCGTGAAGAGCGACACGCAGGGTTCGCTCGAGGCGATCGTGGAGGCCCTGCGCGGCATCCACAGCGACAAGGTCGCGCTCAAGGTCATCGGCACGGGCACGGGCAACGTGTCGCTCACCGACGTCAAGAGCGCCGCCGCGGGCAAGGCCGTGATCGTGGGCTTCGACATCGGGTGCGATTCGGGCGTGCAGCAGCAGGCCCGCCACGACGGCGTGCGCATCAACTCGTTCCGCATCATCTACGAACTCATCGACCACGTGAAGCAGACGATGCTCGATCTGCTGCCGCCCGAATACACCGAGAAGGTCAAGGGCCACGCCGAGATCAAGGCCATCTACGATATCGGCAAGCTCGGCAAGATCGCCGGCTCGCAGATGCTCGACGGCACGCTCGTGGCCTCCGCGCGCTACCGCATCTTGCGCGGTGCGGAGAAGGTGTGGGAAGGCAAGGTGCAGACGCTGCGCCACTTCAAGGACGAGGTCAAGGAAGTGACGGGCCAGCAGGAGTGCGGCATTTGCTTTGCCGGCTTCGAGGGCTTCGCCGAGGGCGACGTGGTCGAGTGCTACGTGCTCGAGGAGCTGCCGCGCTCGCTGTAGGCGGGCTGCAAGGAGGGCTTTCCCATGGCCGTCGATCGTCTTGAACGCGTCAATTCCCTGCTGAAGCGGGTCATCGGCGAATCCGTGTTCCGCGTGCTGCAGGGGGACGACGTGAACCCGGGCGTGGTCACCGTCACGGGCGTGTCGTGCGCGAAGAACCTGCGCAACGCGACCGTGCGCGTGAGCGTGTTCGGCGAGCCTGCGGAGCAGAACCGCGTGCTCGGCCACCTCATCCGCCGCGCGCATGAGTTCGAGCGCATCGTCAACGCCGAGGTGCGCCTCAAATTCACGCCGCAGCTGCGCTTCGTGATCGACCACTCGCTCGAGAAGGGCGACGAGGTGCTCGCGCTGCTCAGCAAGCTGAACATTCCTTCGGACGAAACCTGATGGCGCATCTTGACACGATTGCGATGCTCGCGGCGCTCGATGGCATCGTGCTCGTCGACAAGCCGCTCAACATCTCCACGCACGACGTGGTGAAGACCGTGAAGTCGCGCTTCAACCTCGTGAAGGTGGGGCACGGCGGCACGCTTGAACCGAACGCGACCGGCCTCGTGGTGCTGCTCGTGGGCGACGGCACGAAGTTCTCCGGCGACATCATGGGGCGTGACCGCGCCTTCTCGATGACGGTGCGCCTCGGCCGCGTCACCGACACGCAGGATCGCGAAGGGCGCACCCTCGCCGAGAATCCCTTTGACGCCGTCACGCGCGAACGCCTCGACGCCGCGCTGCCCGACTTCCGCGGCGACATCTTCCAGACGCCGTCGCCGTTCAGCGTGATCAAGCGTCCCGACACGCCCACCTACGGCATCGTGCCGACGGATCCGGAAGAGGCCGCGGCGCGCCTCGTGCACGTCTACCGTCTCGCGGTGACGGACTTCGCGCCGCCGCTTGTCTCGTTCGACTGCCTGTGCACGAAGGGCGTGTGCGCCCGCGCGCTCGCGCACGATCTCGGTCAGGCGCTCGGCTGCGGCGCGTCGCTGGAAACTCTGCACCGCACGCGCGTGGCGAAGTTCTCCGTGGAGCAGGCGATTGGTCTGATGGATCTGCTCAAACTCGACGCGATCGGCTTCCGCGACCGCGTGATTCCCATGGCGGGGGCGCTCACGCCATGACGCTCGCCGTCGGCTTCTTCGACGGCCTCCATCTCGGTCATCGGCGCATCCTCGCGGACGCCACGGCCGCGCTCACGTTCCGCGCGCATCCCGCAACCGTCTTCGCGCCGGCGCGCGCGCCCGTGCTGCTCATGACGGCGGTCGCGCGCCTCGCCGCGCTCCGCGTCGCGCTGGGCGAGGACTGCGTGCGCGCGCTCGATTTCACCCCCGCCCTCGCCGCGCAGACGCCCGCCGCCTTCGCCGCGTGGCTGCGCGCGGAATACCCCGACCTTGACACGATCCGCTGCGGCGCGAACTGGACCTTCGGCGCGGGCGGCGCGGGCGATGCCGCGTTCCTGCGCGCGCGTGGCTTCCGCGTGGACGTGGTGCCCTACGTGGACGTTGAAGGCGCACCCGTCTCCTCCACGCGCATCCGCGCCGCGCTGGCGGCGGGCGACTGCGCCTTTGCCGCCGCACTGCTTGGACGTCCCTGGGCGCTCGAGGGAACGCTCTTCGCGGGGAAGGGACTCGGCCGGGAGATGGGTGCGCCCACGCTCAACGTGCGTCCCGCCGAAGGGCTTGTGCAGCCGCCGCGCGGCGTCTACGCGGTGGCGACGCCGTGGGGCCGCGGCGTGGCGAACTACGGCTGTGCGCCCACGCTTGGCGCACAGGCCTGGTC
>CAVGKN010000056.1:0-6470 GCA_963629855.1 Lachnospiraceae bacterium | reverse complement strand
GCTGGGGACTCTACGACATGCACGGCAACGTGTGGGAGTGGTGCCTCGACTGGCATGCGGCGGACATCTCGAAGCTGGGCGGCGCGGTGAATGCGACTGCGGGGACGGCTCGTGTGCGGCGGGGCGGAAGTTGGGGCGCCGGCGCCGCCTACTGCCGTTCTGCCCGACGCGATGACCGAGCGCCCAATGCCTTCGGCGGCGACATCGGCTTCCGGCTCGCCCTGCCGGCCTGTCCTGCAGGGTTGCCGGCCGGCCAGTAGCGCTCTCGCAGGGTCTCTTCGTCTGTCGTGCATTTCACCCGCCGAGCAGATCTTTCTCAAGGTCCAGCGCGGTTGTGGTATACTATTTGCCGCTATGTCATCAGATATTCGCGTGCGTTTCGCCCCGTCGCCGACGGGGAAGGTCCATATCGGCAACATCCGTGCCGCCATCTACAACTGGCTCTACGCCCGGCATACGGGCGGCAAGTTCCTGCTGCGCGTGGAGGATACGGATCTCGAGCGTTCCACGCCCGAGGCCATTCGGGCACTGCTGGAGTGCATGGAGTGGCTGGGGCTCGACTACGACGAACCGGCCGTGTACCAGACGAAGAACCTTGCGCGGCATCTCGACTGCGCGAAGCAGCTGATCGCCAGCGGCCACGCCTACGAGTGCACGCGCACGAGCCGCGACGGCAAGACGGGCACCGTGGTCATGTTCCGCATGCCCAAGGAAGGCGTACTCGCGTTCGACGACCTCGTGAAGGGCCACCTCGAGAAGAAGGCCGAGGACGTGCAGGACTTCGCGATCGTGCGTTCCGACGGTTCGCCCATCTTCCACCTCGCGAACGTGGTGGACGACATCGACCAGGGCATCACGCACGTCATCCGCGGCGACGACCACGTGGAGAACACCTTCAAGCACCTCGAGATCTTCAAGGCGCTCGGCGCGAAGCCGCCGCGCTACGGCCACCTCTCGATGATCGTCAACGCGCAGGGCAAGCCGTATTCGAAGCGCGATGGCGCGGCGTTCGTGGGCGAGTTCCGCGAGAACGGCTATCTGCCCGAGGCGCTCTTCAACTACCTGCTGCTGCTCGGCTGGAATCCGGGCGACGAGCGCGAAGTGCTCACGCGCGAGGAGATGATCGCGCTCTTCGACATCGAGAAGGTGCACGTCACGCCCGCGAAGTTCGACATCAAGAAGCTGCAGTGGATGAACGGCGAATACATCCGCCGCGCGCCGAAGGAGACCTACCGCGCCGAGCTGCTCGCGCGCACGGCCGCCGCCGGGCTCACGATTCCCGCCGGCTTCGACCTCGACCTGCTCATCGACCAGCTGCAGGTGCGCACGAAGTTCTGGAGCGACATCCCCGGCAACTGCGCCTACTTCTTCACCGACGACTACCCGTTCGACGAGAAGGCCGTGGAGAAGCGCCTCAAGAAGGATGGCGTGAAGGCGCTGCTGCTCGACCTCGCCGACCGCTTCGCCGCGCTTGAGCCGTTCACGGCCGCCGCCGGCGAGGCGATGGTGAAGGAACTCTCGCAGGGCCAGGGCATGGGCCCGTGGGTGCATCCCATCCGCGTGGCCGTGACCGGCCGCGGCGAAGGCATCGGGCTTTTCGAGACGTGCGCGCTGCTCGGGCGGGAAAAAACCGTCGCCCGCTTGCGTCGCGCCGCAGATATGGTATAATAGACAACTCCTATGGGACAGTTAGAAGAATCTTGCGAACTCACGCTCGACTTCACGAAGCTTGAGAAGGTTGGCCGCCAGGTCGCCGAAACGCGCGCAGCCGGCACGGCCGCGTGCGATCCGGGCGTCATTCCGGTCGCGGTGCAGAATGCCGACACGAAGGACGTCATCCTCGTGGCGTACACGAACGAGTACGCGATGAAGGAGTCCTTCGCGAAGCGGAAGCTCATCCTGTGGTCCACGAGCCGCAACAAGCTGTGGTTCAAGGGCGAGACGAGCGGCGAGACGTTCGACCTGCTGGAGGCGTACGTGAACTGCGAGCAGAACTCGCTGCTGTACATCGTGCGTCCGTGCCGCGGCGGCATCTGCCACACGAAGAACAAGGCGGGCGCGCCGCGCAACTGCTACTACCGCAAGATCGACTTCGAGACGCTGAAGCTGACGTTCGTGGATCCCTGAGCGGGCGCTTTGCGCGAGCGAGACCGTTTTCCGACGAAAAAACAGAAGAGACAGAGAGAAGAGACATGAGCATCCTGATTGGATTCCTCTACGTGGTTGAAGTGTTCGCGTGCCTGCTGCTCGCGCTTGTCGTGATGCTGCAGAAGCCGAAGGAAGGCGGGCTGGGCGGCCTGGCCGGCGGCATGGGCGAAGCGGTGTTCGGCGCCAACGCCGGCAACGTGCTCATCAAGGTGACGGCGTGGCTGGGCGCGATCTTCCTCGCCAACACGCTGCTCCTCGCGCGTCTGACCTCCAAGAGCGATCCGCACGCCGGATCCGTGATGGCGGCCGAACAGCAGCAGGCGACGATGCCGGCCCCGCTGCAGCTCGACCCGAACGCCGTGCCCGCACCCGCACCCGAGGCGGCGCCTGCCGCGCCCGCGAAGGCGGCGGAGACGGCCAAGCCGGCGGAGAAGGCGGCACCGGCCGCGAAGCCCGCGGAAGCGCCGAAGCCGGCCGCGCCGGCGAAGTAAACGCGATCGGGCGGTTGCCGAATGGACGGGGGGCGCCAGCGCCCCCCGAACCCCCTGGAAAGGATTTGCAATGTCTATTTTCAAAGCCTACGACATCCGTGGTATCTACGGTCAGGAACTGACGCAGGATATCTTCTATCAGATCGCGCGCGCCTATGCGCAGTTCATCCGGCCTGGCAAGGTCGTGGTCGCGCGGGACTGCCGCGTGCACTCGAAGCCGCTCTTCGACGCCTTCTCCAAGGGCCTCGTGGACGAGGGCGTGAACGTGATCGACATCGGTCTTGCCTCCACGCCGATGAGCTACTTCGCCAACTCGCATTTCCAGGCGGACGGCTCGGTGATGATCACGGCCTCGCACAACACGAAGGAATGGAACGGCTGCAAGCTGTGCCGCGCCAACGCGGTGCCGATTTCCGGCGCCACGGGCATCAAGGACATCGAGCGCCTCGTGCAGGAGAACGACTTCCTCAACGAGCCGCCGCACGGCGTGGGCGAAATCACGCACGTGGACGTGGCGCAGGACTACGCGGCGCACGTCGCCTCCTTCCAGCATCTTGCCAAGCCGCTGCACGTGGCCATGGATTTCGCGAACGGCATGGGCATCGCCGAGAGCGTCGCCTTCGCCGGCTCGCCGCTCACCTACGATTCGCTCTACGCCGACTACGACGGCACGTTCCCGAATCACGACGCCAACCCGCTGCACGTGGAGACGCTGCAGGATCTGCAGGACTTCATCCGCACGCACAAGGGCAAGTACGCCTTCGGCGTGGCGTTCGACGGCGACGCCGACCGCGCGGGCTTCCTCGACGAGACGGGCGCGGTGATTCCGATGGACTTCGTGACGGCGCTCATCGCGCAGGATCTGCTCGCGATGAATCCGGGCGCGGCGTGCTTCTACGATCTGCGTTCCTCCAAGGTCGTGCAGGAGGTCATCGCCGCCGCGGGCGGCCGCCCGATGATGTCGCGCGTGGGCCATTCCTTCATCAAGGCGCAGATGCGCGAGAACGACGCGATCTTCGCGGGCGAACTTTCGGGGCACTACTACTTCAAGGCGAACTCCACGGCGGAGTCGAGCGCCATGGCCACCTTCGCGCTGGCGAACATCGTCTCGCGCGCGGAGAAGCCGCTGAGCGCGCTCGTGGCGCCGCTGCGCAAGTACGCGCAGAGCGGCGAACTCAACTCGAAGGTCGCGGACGCCGCCGCCTCGCTGGCGCGCATCCGCGAGCGATTCCCGGACTTCTTCGAGCTCGACGGCGTGTCGGTCGACCGCTGGGACGCGGAAGGCTGGTGGTGCAACGTGCGCATGTCGAACACCGAGCCGCTCGTGCGCCTCAACCTCGAAGGCAAGACGCCCGAACTCATGGCCGCGCACCGCGACGACCTCCTCGCGCTCATTCGCTCGTGAGCGGGTCATCGACCGCGGACTGCGACGCGCCGTGCGGGAGAGAAACACCGTAGGGCGCGTCGTTGCGTTTTTCAAGGAGACGAACCACAATGGACGAGAAGATCAAGATTGAAATCTGCTGTGGCACGGCGTGCTACATCCTGGGGGCCTCGCGCCTCGTGAACCTGGCGGACGACCTGCCCGAGGAGCTGCGCGGCCGCGTGGAGATCGAGGCGCGGCCGTGCCTCGACTTCTGCAACGACGAGCAGCTGGGCGGCGCGCCGTACGTGCGGATCAACGGCACGGAGGTGCTCGCCCAGGCGTCGCCGGAATCCGTGATCCTGCGTCTGCGCGAACTGCTGGGCGAGGAGGTCGCCTAAATGCTCAACGGCGCGATCTACATGCGGCGCGAGCTGCTCATCCGGCTCGTGCGCGCCTTCGACGACGGCTCCCTGCGCGCGGAGCTCGACCACATCCCCGTGAAGCTGCGTCCGAAGGACCAGCTCGCCTCGCGCTGCTGCATCTACCACGACCGCGCCGTGCTCAAGTACCGCCTCATGGCGCTGCTCGGCGTGGCGCCCGAGGAGGAGACCGACGAGACGAAGCCGCTCGCCGCCTACTACGACGACCTCGTGGCGCGCGTGGGCGCCACGCTCGACGCGCACGCGCCGCCGCCCGACGCCGCGGCCGCGCAGCCCAAGCCGCCGCTCTCCGTGTGCGGCTGCGCCTGCAGCGCGTGCCCGGACGCGAAGATCGTCTCCACGCCGAACTGCCGTGGCTGCTTCTCGCGGCCGTGCACCTTCACGTGTCCAAAGAAGGCGATCACCGTCGTGCGCGGGCAGAGCGTGATCGACGCCGCCAAGTGCATCAAGTGCGGCAAGTGCATCACGGCCTGCCCCTACCACGCGATCGTGCGCACCACGGTGCCGTGCGAGGACGCCTGCCCCGTGGGCGCGATCCACAAGAACGAGCAGGGCGTGGCGGAGATCGACTTCGCGAAGTGTATCTACTGCGGCAAGTGCTTCGAGGCGTGTCCGTTCAGCGCGGTGATGGAGCGCTCGCAGCTGCTCGAGGTGCTGCTCGCCATGCAGCGCGGCGAGCATCTCGTGGCGATGGTCGCGCCGGCGGCGGACCGCCAGTTCCCCGGCAAGATCGAGCAGCTGCTCGCCGCGTGCATGAAGGCCGGCTTTTCGGACGTGCTCGAAGTCGCGCTCGGCGCGGAGCTCACCACGGAACACGAGACGAAGGAATTCGTGGAACGCATGGCGGCCGATCCCAAGGCGCTCATGACGACCTCGTGCTGTCCCGCCTACGTGAACTTCGTGCGCAAGCATCTGCCCGCGTTTCTGCCGCACGTCTCCACCACGCCGAGCCCGATGGTCTACGCGAAGCAGCTCGCGCGCGAGAAGGATCCCGCGGCGAAGACCGTGTTCATCGGCCCGTGCGTGGCGAAGCGCGGCGAGGCGGTGGAGAAGGGCGTGGACTACGTGCTCTCCTTCGAGGAACTCGGCGCGCTGCTCGCGGGCCGCAAGATCGATGTGATGGCGTGCGAGCCCTGGCCCGTGCCGCGTCCCGCGGCCATGACGGCGCGCAACTTCGCGCGCAGCTGCGGCGTGACGGAGGCCGTGCTCGCCGAGGCCACGAAGACGATTCCCGGCTTCACGCTCAAGGCCAAGCAGATCAGCGGCATCGACAAGAAGACTGCCGCGCTGCTGCGCGTCTACGGCATGGGCAAGCTGCCCGAGAACTTCATCGAGGTGATGGCGTGCCCGGGCGGCTGCGTGAACGGCCCGTGTTCGCTCAAGTAGACGAAGCGGCATGTTCCCCGTCGAGACGGTCATTCCCGCGATCCGCGATGCGCTGGCGCGCAACCGGTCGGTCGTGCTGCGCGCGCCGCCCGGCAGCGGCAAGACCACGTGCGTGCCGCCCGCGCTCCTGGACCTGCCGTTTCTGCGCGGGCGCAAGATTCTCATGCTCGAGCCGCGCCGCCTCGCCGCCCGCAACTGCGCGGCGTACATCGCGCGCCGACTGGGCGAGCCGCTCGGCGAGACCGTGGGCTACCAGGTGCGCCTTGAGCGCCGGGTCTCCGCGCGCACGCGCCTCGAAATCGTCACGGAAGGCCTGCTCGCCCAGCGCCTCGTCGCCGACCCCGAGCTCGCGGACGTGGGCCTCGTGGTCTTCGACGAATTCCACGAGCGCTCGCTCGCGTGCGACCTCGGCTTCGCCATGACGCTCGACGTGCGCCGCGCCCTGCGGGACGACCTGCGCCTGCTCGTGATGTCCGCCACGCTCGACGTGGAGGCGATCGCCGCGCACCTCGGCGACGCGGAGATCGTCACGGCCGAGGCGCGGATGTTCCCCGTGGAGACGCGCTATTTGCAAATCGAGTCCACCGCGCCGATCGCCTCGCAGATGGCGGGCGCGGTGAAGCGCGCGCTCGCCGCGCC
>CAVGKN010000055.1:0-6513 GCA_963629855.1 Lachnospiraceae bacterium | reverse complement strand
GAGCTCTTCAAGAGCGAGAAGTGGGCGAACCTCATCGCGCAGTGGAAGAAGAACAACTCGACGTTCCACTTCCTCGGCCTCCTGCAGGACGAGGGCGTGCACGCCCACCAGGAGCATCTCTTCAAGCTCATGCGCCGCGCGCGCCAGGAGTTCCCCGAAGGCCGCATCGTGGTGCATCCCTTCCTCGACGGCCGCGACACGCCGCCGCGCTCCACGCTCGAGTACATCGCGCGCCTGAAGCAGGAGCTCGCCGCCGTGGGCCACGCCACCATCGGCACCGCCATGGGCCGCTACTACGGCATGGACCGCGTCAAGAACTGGACGCTCACCAGCGAAGCCTACGACTGCATCGTGAGCGCCAAGGGCAAGAAGGCCGCCACCATCGAAGCCTGCGTCAAGGACGAATACGCCACCGGCAAGACGCCCGACGGCACGCCCATGACCGACGAGTACATCCCCTGCTACGTGATCGGCGACTACGCCGGCGTGAAGGACGGCGACGTGATCATGCACACGAACTACCGCCAGGACCGCGCCATCCAGCTCACCCAGGCCTTCGTGTGCGACAACTACCCCGGCACGCGCAGCGCCCGCCCGAAGGTCACCTTCCTCGGCTTCACGCGCTACTGGGACGAGTTCGAGAACTACCTCCTCGGCGCGATGGGCGCCGGCGGCGGGATGGACAATCTCCTCGGCGAAGTCGTCTCCAAGGCCGGCATCCGCCAGCTGCGCCTCGCCGAGACGCAGAAGTTCCGCCACGTCACGAGTTTCTTCAACGGCAAGTCCACCACGCCCAGCAAGGGCGAAGACCAGGTGGAGGTCAAGAGCCGCTTCGACCCCGCCACGTTCGCCTCCCACCCGGAGATGGACGCCTACAACGTCACGGACGAGCTGCTCCGCCGCCTCGAGAACAATCCCTACGGTCTCATCGTGGTCAACTACGCCAACTGCGACATGGTCGGCCACACGGGCGACGAAAAGGCCGCCACCAAGGCCGTGGAGGTCACGGACGAGTGCATCGGCAAGATCCTGCCGCGCCTCATGGAGCTCGACGCGCACGTGCTCATCTACGCCGACCACGGCAACGCCGAACAGATGGTCGACTACAAGAGCGGCCTCACGAAGACGAGCCACACGCTCAACCTCGTGGACTGCTTCTACGTGGCGAAGGACGCGCCGGGCGTGCGTCTCACCCCGCTCGCGAAGCTCTCTGCCATCGCGCCCACGGCCCTGCAGCTGCTCGGCCTGCCGGTGCCGCCGGACATGACCACGCCCTCGCTCCTCGCGGGCAAGGAACCGTGGTCGAAGACGTCCCTCGCGATCTGAGGGGCACTCAAGGTCTTTGCGGGTGGCGCGGCGAGGAACGAGCCGCGCCACCCGCAAAGACCGCATGAGGGGCACGCTTTGCTAGGGGTGAGGGCGTTAGGGGCGAGATTCGGCAAGGCAGTGCGTACGCATTTGCCTTTTCTGTTCATACCCTCATGCCCTTCCCCCCAGCGAAGCGTACCCCTCAAGCGGGTGAGTCGTGAGTCCGAGAACTGTTCTCTCCGAAAAAGAACGTTCCCTTCACGACTCACCCACATCGCCCTTCTGGCCCTGGCCCTGCTGACGGGCGGCGCGGCGTGTGCCGCGCCGCTCGTGCTGAAGGACGACTACAAATCGCCGCGCAACAAGGAGCGGCCGCTGCGCAAGGCCACGCGCCTCATCGTGCTGCACACCACCGAGGCGCACGCGAAGAGCTCCCTCAACAAGCTCAGCGAACGCGGCGAGGCGCACTACTGCGTGACCGAGGACGGCACGGCCTACCGCATCATCGACCGCGACCGCGAGGCCTTCCACGCCGGCCGCTCGATGTGGAACGGCAAGGAGGAGTGCGACGAATACTCGATCGGCATCGAGGTCGTCGGCCACCACGACCAGACTATGCCGCTCAAGCAGCTCGAAGGCCTGAAGGAACTCGTGCGCCAGCTCAAGACCTCGTACAAGCTCACGGACGCGCAGGTGGTGTGCCATTCGCACGTGGCCTACGGCGCGCCGAACACGTGGCACCCGAAGAAGCATCGCGGCCGCAAGCGCTGCGGCATGCTCTTCGCCATGCCGAGCGTGCGCGCGAAGCTCGGGCTCGCGGCGCGCCCCGCCTACGATCCCGACGTAAAGGCAAAGCGCCTCGTGCAGGCCGATCCCTATTTGCACAGCATCCTCTATGGCGGCGTCGACACCATGGCCGCCACCTACGGCAAGGCCAAGGCGCAGATCGCCGCCAAGCCGCCCGCGAAACCGGCGGCAAAGCCCAGAATCGCGGTGAAGCCCGCGCCCGCGAAGGCCAGAAACGCGGTGAAGCCCGCTGCGGCGAAGCCCGTGTCGCCGCCCGTGAAGAAACCGCCGCTCATCGTGCCCAAGCCCGCGCAGACGAACGCGACGGCGGAGCCAGAGGAAGAGGAGTCGGACTGGCTGCGCACGATCGGCCTCAAGGGCGGCTATTTCCAGAAAAAGGCGAAGCTCGTCGTGCCCAAGCCGGCCGCCGACGACACGACCGAACCGCAGGACGTCGAGACCGTGGATCCGCTGCCGCTGCCGGAGAACCTCCACATCGGCAAGATGGGCGACGGCGTGAAGGATCTCAACGCGCTCGTCGCGCTGCCGGGCTACGTGCGCGGCGGCCCCGTGAGCGCCACGCTCTCGCCCTTCAAGATCGCGGGCGCGGCGTGGAACGCGCCCACCACGTACTATTACGACCCGCGCGGCACGATCCGCACGGGCGACAAGGTGGACGAGAAGTCCATCGAGGCCGGCACCTTCATCTTCTACAAATCCAGCAAGACCGCAGCAAAGGCAGGGGAACCATGAACGAAACGACGGCGACGTTCACGCCGCAAAGAATGATCGTGATCACGGGCGCGGGGGCCTATCCGCGCCTCGTGGTCGAGGGCGCGCGCGCGGCGGGCGTCGCGCAGGTGGACGTGCTCGCGGTGCGCGGCTCCACGGAGCGCGCCACGCGCAAGGCCGCCGACCACGTGCACGAGATCGGCATCGGCGAGATCGCCTCCGGGCTGCGCTGGGTCGCGGCGCAGGAATACGAGGGCGCCGTGTTCGCGGGGCAGATCAGTCCGCTCTCGCTCTTCCGCAGCCGCTTCGACGCGGAGACGCGCGCGTGGCTCGCCTCGCTGCCGTGCAAGAACGCGCACACCGTCTACGGCAAGCTCGCGTTCGAATTCGAGAAGGCGGGCGTGCGCGTGTTCCCGGCCTCGTCGTTCATGGAACGCCATCTGCCGGGCGCGGGCGCGCTCACCGCGCGCGGTCTCACGGAGCGCGAACGGCGCGACGCCGCGCACGGCGCGGTCGTCATGCGCGACATGGGCCGCCACGACGTGGGCCAAACCGTGCTCGTGAAGGACGGCATGGTGCTCGCGGTGGAGGCCTTCGAGGGCACGAACGCGGCGATCAAGCGCGGCGGCAAGCTCGGCGGCAGGGGCGCAGTGCTCGTCAAGGGCGCACGCGAAGGCCACGACATGCGCTTCGACATTCCCGTGGTCGGCCTCAAGACGCTCAAGGTGATGAAGGGCGCGGGCGTCTCCGCGCTCGCCTTCCAGGCCGGCCGTCTGCTGCTGCTCGACCGCGAGGCCGTGGTCGCCTACGCCAATCGCCACGACATCGCCATCGTCGGCTTCGAGACGGATCTTCCTCCCGCCCCCACGCGCCCATCGGTCATGGTGGACTCATCGGTCCTGACCTCAGGTCCGACGCATTTGGTTTGTGGGAAAGGCCAATTCTGACGTCGGCGTCAGAATTGCGTCAGAATCGTCATCGTGTGTCATTTTCTCGTCAAGATTTCATCGTGAAAATATGGTTTAATCTTTGCGTGGTCAAACCAGGTCGGTGCGACCCGTCAAACACGCAAGGAGAACAACCAT
The DNA here is from genome assembly GCA_963629855.1 of Lachnospiraceae bacterium. GTDB lineage: Bacteria > Verrucomicrobiota > Kiritimatiellia > RFP12 > UBA1067 > RUG572. Next base: position 2,602 of record CAVGKN010000055.1, on the reverse strand, counting down.
GTCGAAGATCCTACTCGCCGAAGACGAACCCGCCGTGCGCACGGCGCTTGTCGCCCTGCTGGAATCCGAATTTCATTCCGTCGAAGCCACCGAGAACGGGCAGCAGGCGCTCGACCTCTACGAGCATCTGCGTCCGGACCTGATCATCCTCGACGTCATGATGCCCGTGCGGAACGGCTTCGACGTCTGCCGCGAAGTCCGTTCCCGCGATCTGGCCACGCCCGTCCTCTTCCTCTCCGCCAAGGGCGACGAGACGGACAAGGTGTTCGGGCTTGGCCTTGGCGCCGACGACTACCTCGCCAAGCCCTTTGGCACGCGCGAGTTCCTCGCCCGCGTGGAGACCCTTCTGCGCCGCCGCCGCCTGGGTGGCCTTCTCCAGAAGACGGAACCGCCGCAGATGATCATCCGGATCGGGCGCGCCGTCGTCAACGGCTTCGACCTCTGCCTGACCGGGCGTGACGGCGCGCGCGTGCCGCTCACGCAGCGCGAGTTCAATCTGCTGCAGCTGCTGAATCTGTTCAACGGCCAGATCGTGCCGCGCGAGAGCCTCGTCCGCGTGCTCTGGGGCCACGAGACGACGCCCAACTCGCACACGCTCGAACAGCATCTCTACACGCTCCGCCAGAAGGTGGGGGGCAATGGCTTCGTGATCCAGACCATCCCGCGCTGCGGCGTCCGTCTGGAAGTCGGCCGCGACGCCGAAGCCGACTGCCGCTGCCGCAGCGCCTGACGCGCCCTGCGCATTCTTCGCTTTGCCGGGCGGACGGTCTGCCCGGCGCTTCAACCCGAAAGGAACACCACCATGAACGACACCCCGATTCCGAACACCACGCCGGCGATGGACGCCACGCCCACGCCGCAGCCGGTCTTCCCGGTCGAGCCGCAGAGGCCCGTCGAGACCGACATCCCCATGCCGCCGCGGAGCTATCGCCCCTCCGACAGCTACATCCACGCCAACGTCAAGGGCACGGGCAGCGCCTGCCGCATCGAGCTCCATCCGGCGCACGATGAAACCGCCGGCAGCATCTTCCTCACGCTGGCCGCCCAGAAGACGGTGGGCGGCATGCAGGGTGGGAAGCGCGTCTACTCGACCTTCGACTGGGAGAACAAGATCGTTGTCAAGCTTGATCGCACTGATCTCGCGCAGATCCTCCAGGTGCTGCGCGGCATGCAGGAGTCGATCGGCGACGGCCGCGGTCTCTTCCACCAGTCGTCGAACGCCAACACGGTCATCAAGTTCACGCACCAGATCGAGCCCTATCCGGGCTACTTCCTGGCCGTCTCGCGGAAGTTTGCCGACGGGCGCCTGAACCAGTGCTACTTCATCTTCGACCCGAGCGAGGCCTTCACCCTCATGCTCACGCTCGAACACGCCCTGATGTACATCTGCCTTGGCATTCCGTACGTCCGGCCGCAGGCGCAGACGATGGCGATGGCGCGCTGACCCGCGTCCCCTCGTCGCGCAGACGATACGATAGGATCCCGTTTCCGCGCGGAGCGGACGAAGTGTTTTTCGCGGGGCGCGCTCGAATGCGTCTTCGTCCTGATACGATTTGGAACGCACCCGCCACTTGGCTGCCCGCACGCGACGGAACGGGATTGAATCTCCCGAAACGACATCCGCTGAACTCAACACGAAAGGAACTTACCCATGGCGACGCCACTTGCCTTGATGGAACAACAGGATTGCGACTTCGACGAGGTCGAGACCTCGCCCAACCGCCTGCTGGGCGACGTCAGCGCTCTGCACGGTCTCTGGGGCGAGAACATGGCCTTGCTCTTTCTGGCGCGGAACGGCTGGATCCCCGTGGACCGGAACGTGCGCCCGTGCGCGCGCGACCGGCGCTGCGAGATCGACCTCATCGTCCGGTCGCGCGACCGGAGCCTCATCGTCTTCGTGGAGGTCAAGACGCACGCGCGCCGCTCCCCGTGGGCACAGACGCTCTGGGGCGTGGATCGGCGCAAGCGCGGCAACCTGCTGCGCGCGTGCACGAACTGGATCATGAAGAACAAATGGCACGGCAACTTCCGCTTCGACGTGGTGGAGGTCTACGGCTCGCCGGAAACGCCCGAGCTCGTCGAGATCCAGCACGTCGAGAACGTGCGCCTCTTTCCCTCGAAGTGGCGCTTCTGGTGAGAGCGGGCGCGAAGACGTGCCATTTTACGCCACCGCACCGCCGCGGGATTTGGTATACTATTTGGCCTATGGCAGAAACAGCGGCAGTTTATCCGGGCACGTTCGACCCGATGACGCGGGGGCACTTCGACCTCATCACGCGCGCGGCCGGTCTCTACGACCGGCTGATCGTGGCGGTGGCGGCCACAAGCGCGAAGAACGGCGCCCTCTACGACGCGGCGCACCGCCTCGACATGATCCGCGAGGACGTGAAGGGCGCGGGCCTCGCGAACGTCACCGTGGAGATCCTCGACACCCTGCTCGTCGACTTCTGCCGGAAGCGCGGCGTGCGCGTGGTCATCCGCGGCGTGCGCGTGTATTCCGACTTCGAGTACGAGTTCCAGATGGCGCTCACCAACCGCCGCATGGCGCCGGAGATCGAGACGCTCTTCATGATGCCGAGCGAGAACCTCGCCTACGTCACGG
>CAVGKN010000054.1:0-6641 GCA_963629855.1 Lachnospiraceae bacterium | reverse complement strand
CAACACGCCGCCGACCTGGGGCATCTACATCTTCGGCGAGACGATGAAGTGGGTGAAGAAGATGGGCAAGGAGAACCTCTTCAAGCTCAACGCCGAGAAGGCGAAGAAGCTCTACGACGTAATCGACGCCTCCGGCTTCTACCGCGGCACGGCGGTGAAGGAGTTCCGCTCGAACATGAACGTGACGTGGCGCCTGCCCACGGAGGAGCTCGAGGCCAAGTTCGTGGCCGAGGCCAAGGCCGCCGGCATGTCGTCCCTCAAGGGCCACCGTTCGGTGGGCGGCATCCGCGCCTCGATCTACAATGCGTTCCCGATGGCGGGCATCGACTGCCTCGTGGAGTTCATGAAGGACTTCGAGCGCAAGAACGGCTAAGGCACGTTGGGGCGCGGGAGGGCGCCGCGTGAGATGATGTCCTGAATGGCAAAATCCGTGACAGTCCTGGGTCTCGAAGGCGAGACGTTGCGCGGCGTGCGCCTGGACGCGGTGAAGGAGACCTTCACGCGCGGCCCGGTGCGCGCCTGGCCGCTTGTCGCGCCCGCAGAGGAGGAGGAGACCGACACCGCCGAGGGGGCGTCCCTCGCGGAGGCGCCGCTCCTCGACCCCGCCGCCGAAAAGGAGGCTGCCACCGAGGAGATTGCCGAGGCCGACAAGCCGCTGGCGCGTGCGTTCCGCGAGGCCGCCGCCGCGTTCGGCACGCGCGAAGTCGTGCTCTCCCTGCCGCTCTCGCACTTCATCGTCAAGACGCTGCGCGTGCCCCTCGAGGCGCGTGACGAACTCGCCTCCGCCGCCCAGCTGGAGCTCGACGCGCTCTCGCCGTTCCCCGACGAGGCGCTTGCCGCGGGCGTGGAGGTGGTCGCCGAAACCGACACCGAGCTCATCGCCCTCGCCGCCGCGCTGCCCGAGGCCGCCGCCGAAGAGGTGAGCGCCGCGCGCGCCGCCGCGAAGATCGACGTGGTGCGCACCGACGCGACCGCGCTCGGCTGGCTGCGCGGACTCTGGCCGCAGATCTGCGCCGTGGAGGGCGCGCATCGTCGCCTCGTGCTGCTCGACCTCGATGGCGGCTGGGATCTGCTCGTGCTCGACGACGGCGCACCCGTCTTCATTCGCGGCCTCGGCGCCCTCGCCGAACCCGCCGCGCTCGGCCGCGAAATCCTGCTCAGCCTCCTCGGCCTCGACGAGGCGCGCGCCACCGTGGATGACGTGGTCGTGTGCGCGCGCACCGCGCCCGACGACGCCGTGCTCGCCCGCCTCGCCGACTTCGGCCCCGTGCGCGTCGTGCGCGTGGAGGACGACTTCGCCGGCGTGGAGGGCACCGCGTGCCGCACGGTCGAGGGCGCCGCGCTCGACGTCACGCCCGCCACCTGGGTCGAGGCGCGCGTGGAGCATCACTTCCATCGCCGCCTCGTGGCCGCGCTCGCCGCGGCGGGCGGCCTCTGGCTCGTCCTCATGGCCGCGCTCTTCGGCGTGGACGTCACCTACGACCTGATGCGCGACCATCAGCGCAGCCTTCAGCGCGAGAAGGCCCATAAGACGGCCTTCGACGAAGTCTCCGCCATGACGAACCGCGTGGCCCTCATCGAACGCTACGCCGACCATTCGCACGGCGCGCTCGAAGTGCTCAAGACCGTCTCCGACAGCCTGCCGCCCTCGCCCTCCGAAATGGCCTTCCGCTCGTTCCAGTACCGGCGTGGCGAAAACGTGAAGGTGAACGGCAGCGCCACGGAGCGCGAGGAAGTGCGCCAGTTCACCGAGAACCTCACGGCCGCCGCCTACGAGGACGAGGACGGCGACCCCGTCAACGTCTTCGCCAAGGTGCAGTCCAGCGGCGGCGAAACGCAGACGAAGAAGGGCGTGCGCTTCGCGATCGAATGTCTTTTCGAGGTGGACGAGGACGCCGCCGCAACGTCGGGAGGAAGGGGTCGATGAGCGCGTGGACGAACATGTCGCGGCGCGAACGCGCCTGGATCGTGGCCGCCGGCGTGGTGGCCCTCTACGCCCTCGCCGCCGCGCTCTTCTTCATGGGCCGGCGGGACGCCTGGGAGAAGTCCCGCAAAGCCTATGCGCGCGAGGCGAAGATCTACGCGCAGCAGTGCGCGCTCATCGGCGCGCGCGCCACGTGGCAGCAGCGCGATGCGGAAGTGGACGAGAAAATGCCCAAGGTCGACGAGGCCGAGGATTCCACCACGCGCTGGCAGCGCGTGCTCGAGCGCATTGCCGCCGCGCACAGCGTCTACCTCGTGGGCGAACAGCCCAAGCCCGAGGAGGAGCATGGCGGCGTGTGGGAAATGCCCATCGAGGTGCGCTACGAGGCCTCGCTCGAACGGCTTGTGCAATTTCTCTTTGCGCTCGAGAACGCGGAAGACGCCATGTTCGACGTGCGCGACATCGACATCACCTCCAAGAATACCGGCTATCTCTCCGGCAAATTCACGCTCACGTGCGCGTACATGAAAGGACAATTTGATGACGAGAACTGAACATCTTCTCCTGACGAAAGTGCAGAGTGCCTGGTGCTTTGTGCTGAGTGCGTGGACGTCGTTGCGCGCGAAGAGCGCGCTGCGCGCCGGATGCCTCGTGCTGTGCGCCCTGTGCCTCGCGCCGGACGCGCAGGCGCAGACGCAGACGCCGTCGCGGAATATACGGACGCAGACGCCGCGGCGAACCTCGTTGCGGGAGCGCCTGAACCCGCGGGCGCGGGGTGCCGCCGCGCAGCAGCAGCAGCAGACTGCGCCGGCCAATAATCCCCAGGACGTGCTGAAGGACGTGCCGCGCGGTACGAACGGCGTGCCCGTGCGCCTCGCCTTCGACCAGGCTCCCATTGACATGCTGCTCTACGCCTATGCCGACGTGGCGGGCAAGATCCTGCTGCCTTCGCCGAGCCTCCCCAAGACGCAGATCACGCTCAAGACGTTCGAAGACCGGCCGCTCACGAAGGAGGAATATCTGGAGGCGATCGAGGTCACGCTCACGATGCACGGCGTGGTGATCGAACCCTTCGACAAGCTCTTTCTGCGCGCCTTCGAGCGCAAGAGCGTGCGCGCGCAGGGTATTCGCACGTCGATGGAGGTGCCCGCCACGAACGCCGTGCCCGAGAAGGGCCGCGTGATCAGCCAGCTCATCCGCCTGCAGCACATTACCGCCGAGGAGGCCCAGAAGGCCCTTGAGGGCTTCAAGGCGCCCGAGGGACTTTTCCAGGTGTTCGAGCGCAACAACACGATCCTTGTCACCGACACGCAGGAGAACATCAACCGCATGCTCGAGATCATCAAGGAACTCGACGTGGCGAATCCCGTGATGGAGGATGTCTTCGTGCGCCAGATCAAGTTCGCCGTGGCCTCGGAGATCAAGACCGCGCTTGAGACGATCGTGACCGAATCGCAGAAGGAGAACCAGCAGGGCTCCTCCGGGCCGAAGTCGAGCGGTGCGCCCGGCTTCTCCGGCGGCAGACGGCCCACCACCCAGGGGACCAATCTGCAGGGACGGCGGCCGGGGCCGCCGCGCCCGGGCGACGCACTGCCCGTCGCCACGCCGAACGTGACGATGATGGCGCAGGTCTCCGACGCCGACCGCGGCATGATCCGCGGCAAGGTGCTCATCCTCGCCGACGACCGTTCCAACAAACTTATCGTCATCACGGCGAAGACGAACATGGACTTCTTCGACAAGGTCATCGAGACGCTCGACGTGGAGACCACCCCCGAGGTCAGCGTGGAGGTCATCCGCCTCAAGTACGCCGAAGCCGAGGACGTGGCCTCGATGCTCAACGACCTCATCGGCAACAACAGCAGCTCGCAGTCGAAGAACAACCAGAACGCCAACACGTCGCGCACGGGAAACGCCGGCAACCGCAACCTCACCCGCCAGCAGCAGACGCAGCGCCCCGGCGCAAATCCTACCGCCAACCCCACCTTCTCCAAGGCCGCCTCCTCCTCCCTCGGCGAGCTCAACAAGGACAACATCAAGATCCTCGCCGACAAGCGCATCAACGGCATCGTCGTCATGGCCCGCCGCGCCGACATGAAGGCCGTCAAGGAAGTCATCGAGGACATGGACGTCAAACTCTCCCAGGTCCTCATCGAGACCGTGATCCTGCAGGTCGAGCTCGGCGACGACCTCAGCACGGGCATCGACTGGGTGCAGAGGGGACGGCAGAAAGTGACACAGCAGGCGACCGATGCCCTTGGTTCGAAAATGTACTATGTGCAGAAGAAATCGGGGGATGACGAAGATTCGTCCTACACGCTGACATCCCTGACCGCAAGCGCGAATACGATCGGGAAACTCGGAAGTGATTATTCGTTGAGTTCTGTTCCTGTCTTAAAGCAGGTCCTTAATCGTGATGGCTTCGTCAACAACGGCAGCTATATGCTCGGTGGTGGCGGCGGGTCGGCCTCCTCCAAGCTGTCGACGCTGATGGGCGTGGCGGCGAGCGCGGCTTCGTCGGCCGTGACAAACGGAACGGTGACGGATACGGCCGCCAATCCGATCGGCAGCGGTCTCAACTATCTGCTCAAGAGCGACAAGCTGAACATCGCGGCGGTCATCCAGGCCTCGAAGGGCGACAGCCGCACGAAGGTGCTCGCCTCGCCGATCCTCATGACGGTGGACAACCAGGAAGCCACGATCGAGGCCACGGACATGATCTACCTCTTCAGCGGCTACCAGTATTCCGGGTCGTCGTATTCCGGCACGCAGGTGCGCAACTACGAGAAGCGCGACATCGGCCTGACCGTGAAGGTGACGCCGAAGATCAACCCGAACGGCACGGTGATGCTCGAGGTCGAACAGACGTTCGAGACGCAGGGCGCCGACCAGAGCGTGCCGAACGAGTCGGGTGGCACGGATCCGTATGCGACCGTGACGACGCGCAAGATCTCGAGCTCCGTCTCCGTGGAGAACCAGCAGACCGTCGTGATGGGCGGTCTCACGAAGAAGACGAACACGGAAAGCGAGAGCGGCATTCCGATTCTGAAGGACATTCCGTGGATCGGCAAATGGCTGTTCAGCTCCGTCACGACATCCGAGAAGCGGTCTGAGCTGCTCGTCTTCATGACGCCGTACGTGCTCGACGACGCGGAGGCCGCGCAGATGGAGGCGCTGCGCCGCAAGAAGGCGCTCAGCGAACCGCGGCCGTGGGAGGACAACGGCTGGTCCACGTCGCCGCTCGCCGATCCCGTTTCGAAGAAGGAGCAGCTGCGTCGTCTGAACGACGAGTGGAAGAAGCAGGACGAGGAGCGCAAGAACAAGAAGGCGCTCGAGGAGGCGCGCGAGAAGCGCGCGAAGAAGCTTGCCGAGATGGATGCCGACGAGCGCCGCGAGTGGGCGCAGAGGCATGAGAAGGAGATTCTCGAGGAGCAGGAGCGCTTCGAGGACGAACAGAAGGATCTGCGCGAGATCATCGACACGATCCGCGAGAAGCACGAAAACGCCGAGGCGGCCGTTCAGGCCGCCACGACGACGCCGACCGAGGACAACCAGCAGCCGTCCGCCGCGCCCGTCGAGCCGGCAGTGCCCGTTGCGCCTGAGAAGAAGGTCGAGGTTCCCAAGGCGAAGTAGGGTGGTTGCTTGCCGCCGAGCCGATTTTTCCTCACGAAAGCGCGGCTCGGCGCGAAACCGCGCGCGCGCGGTTGGCGATGCGGCGGCGGCGCCCGGCGTTGTGGGTGCGCATGTGACGATCTGATGTCGGCGTTGAACTTGGCGTGGGCGCGCACCCACCGCCGTCGCCGTCGCCGCATCGCCACCCGTTCGGGTTTACGCGCCGGCCGCGATCACGAAAACGCAAGCGACACGAAAAACGCGCCGAGCCCCTTGTCGAGAGCACGAAAATGCTCGGCGACGACTCTCGATCCTTTCGTGTACCGGGCGTGGCGGCGTTGCACCCGGCTTTGATAAGGCCTATTGACCTGCCGAATGAGACCTTGCGCGATTCGGCAGCCGTCTCGGCCACGCGACCAGTCCAGTCCGCAGCGTGGTTGCATGCGCAGTCCGTACCAATCAGGCAAGTGCCCTCGTGGGTGGGAATCAAGAACGCGGAACACGCGGAAACGCCCTCCGGCGGCGCGGACGGAGGCATGCGGACAAACGTGCCGGTCGCACTAAACTGCCACCCTTCGCCCGCCTGAAGTGAGCAGTATGCGCCCCTGTTTTTTTGAGTGGAGAGAGAATGGTGCGAGGGCGACTTCTTCTCGCCGCTACAATTGCCAGTCAATGGTCAACACCGCGGGAGCAATCGTGCCGCGCACCGATCTCCCTCCAACTCAAAAAAACAACCCTATGGCGTCCCCATAGGTGGGCGAAGAGTGGTATCTTGGTGCGAATGGCACGTTTGTCCGCCTACCACATTCCGCGCCCGACGAAGTCGGTTTCCGCGTGTTCCGCGTTCTCGACTTCACCCTGCAGTCAATCGCTTGATTTGTTCGGACCAATCGCGCGACTACGGTTCGGACTGGGCGCGCGACTACGGTTCGGACTGGGCGCGCGACTACGGTTCGGACTGGGCGCGCGACTACGGTTCGGACTGGGCGCGCGACTACGGTTCGGACTGGGCGCGCGACTACGGTTCGGACTGGGCGCGCGACTACGGTTCGGACTGGGCGCGCGACTACGGTTCGGACTGGGCGCGCGACTACGGTTCGGACTG
>CAVGKN010000053.1:0-6681 GCA_963629855.1 Lachnospiraceae bacterium | reverse complement strand
GCCGCCGGGCCCTTTTCGCCCGTGCGGATGCGGATGCATTCCTCCATGGGCAGCACGAAGATCTTGCCGTCCCCGATTTCGCCCGTGCGCGCGCCGGCGATGATGGCCTCGATCGTCTTGTCGACGTAGTCGTCGTTTACGCCGATGGCGAGGCGGATCTTCTTGAGCAGCGTCACTTCCTCGATCGCGCCGCGATACTGGTGCAGATAGCCTTTCTGCTGACCGCACCCCAGCGCGTTCGAGACGGACATCTTGTAGATTTCACGTTCGTACAGGGCCTGTTTCACGGCATTGAGTCGTTCAGGCTGAATGTAGGCGATGATGAGTTTCATGTTTGTGACCTTTCTGGCGCGGCTTTGAGCAAAGGCCGTGCCACAGCCCGAAATGGAATTGACGATCGCAAAAAAATGCGGGCGCGTTACATTTTTCGTAACGTGCCCGTGAGTGGATTTCAGAAGTTTGGCAGCGGTATCTGGTTTATGCGTTTTTCTCGATTACGGCGATGCGGCGCCAGGCTCCGCGGCGCCAGCGGATGAGCGAGCCGATGCTGATCACGACCACGTAGACGATCATCGTGCCCCAGAGAGCCGGCATCGTGTTGTGCACGGCGCGCACCGCGAAGACGAGCGGCAGCCACAGCGCGAAGGCGTTGAACAGCATCCAGCCCATCACGAACGTCGTGTCGCCCGCGCCCTTGAGCGCCCCGCAGAGGATGACGTCCGCCGCGTCGAAGAGCATCCAGGCGGACATGAGGACGAGCAGCGTGGAGCCGAGCGCGCGGAACGCGGCGGGATCCGCGAGGTCGGGCGAGGCGTAGAGCGCGAGAATGGGATTGCGCAGGGCCAGCACGGCCAGGCACGCAACGGCCACGAAGCCGAGGCCGAGGATCATCGAGCGGCGCAGGGCGAGCCGGGCGCCGTCGTCATCGCCGCGTCCGCGCGCCTGCCCGACGAGCGTCTGCACGCCGACCGCGAAACCCGTCATCGGCGCGAAGAGAAGATAGTTCACCGTGAAGCAGGCATTTGATACGGCAAACGCCTCGCCGCCCACGCCGCCCGTCACGAAGACGAAGATTGTGAACGACAGCATGTTGAGCACTTCGTAGGCGCCCGACGGGATGCCGAAGCGCAGCATCCGCCCTACGAGCGCGCGCAGTTCGCCTTTCGCCGCGCGGAAGCCCGCGCACGCGCCCGCGCGCCACACCACGCCCATCAACAGCGCGCACTGCACCGCCAACGAAAGCACCGTGGCCCACGCCGCGCCCGCAATGCCGCCCGCCGGCAGTGCGAGCGCCGGGCAGCCGAAGATGAAGAGCGGATCGAGCGCGACATTGATGACATTGCCCACGAGCCCGACCCAGAACACGAGGCGCGTTCGTCCGCGTCCCGTGAGATACGAGATCGCCGCCATCTGCACGTAGACGAACAGCGAGCCGATGAGCGTAACGTCGAAGTAGGCGCGCTCCATCGCGAACAGCGCCGGCGTCGCGGCCGTGTGCGCGAGAATCACCACGCCCAACCAGCCCAGCAGCGCCGTGGGCACGAGCGCAAGCAACGACACGTAGATCGCGGCCGCGAAGCTGCGCCGGCAGCCCGCCTCGTCCTTCGCGCCGTGGTAGTGCGCCACGAAGACGCCCGAGTAGCCCACCACGGACTGGAAGAACGAGAGGAACACCCACGCGAGCGTGGTCGCCGGCAACACCGCCTCCAGCGCGCCAACCGAGTAGCGCGCGAGAAAGGCCCGATCCACGGCCTGCATCACGGCCGCGTTGACCATGCCCAACGCCAACGGCCAGACCAGCCGGATGATCTCGAGATAGGGCCTCACTTCCGCCGCACGCTACCCGTGATCCGTCAGATCTTGACTTCGAGCGCGCGGCCGCGGTTCCACCAGCAGTCGAGCGGCGTGACCGTGAATGTCGCGGCACCGGCCGGCAGACGGTCTTCCGACACGATGAAGCGGGCCTGTGCCTTTGCGCGCGGATGCCCCGGCGCGTGGTTGTAGCCATCGGCCATCATGTGGAACGTCGCCGTCTTGTTCTCCGCCCCGTGCGCCACGACTTCGTATTCGTAGACGCGCGCCTCCGCGACGGCATTCGCCACGGGGAACTTCAGCTCGTAGGCGTCCTTCTCCTTCGACTCGGTGCCGGACACGCGCCGTGTACGCGCCTTGACCTTCTTCAGCGTCACCTTTGCATCCGGCGCGAACTGCGGCGCCTTCGCCTTTTTCGCGCGCGACGCGAAGTCGAACGGCTTCGACTCGGCGACGGTGAGCGGCAGCACCCAGGCGGGACCCACGTCGAGGTCGCTCAGGAACTCGCGCCGACGCACCACGATGCGGTCGTCGTAGACGCTCCAGAGCATGCCCTGGCGGCAGTCGCCGGTGGAGATGTCGCCCATCGTCTTGAGCGCGTTGTTCGGCGCCGTGTTCTCGTAGCCGAACGGCAGACGCTGGTTTTCGGGAAGTCCCGTGTAGCGCAGCGAGCTTGTGCCCACGGAGGTGAACGCGCCCTGCCACACCGTGCGCTCGTCCGTGAGCGAATAGTGCGAATGGCCGGAGAAGGCGATCGCGTTCGCGTAGGCGGAGAGCTGCTGCGTGACGAGGCCGCCGTCGTGGCCCCACGCCCACGGCCCGTAGCACGTGTTCTTCGGGTGCGGGTGCTGGAAGTAGAAGAACGGCTGCTTCGGGTCGAGCCCCTTGCCGTGCGCGGCGAGGAACGTCTTCAGCTCCGCGCCGAAGTCGCAGCTGTTGTGCTTCGCTCCCATGCCCGTGCCGCTATCCCAGTGCTGGCCGAGGAAGGTATAGCCCTTGACGTCCTTGCGGTAGAAGCGGGAGTAGTCCTCGTGGAAGATCTTCTTCCACCAGCCCGGGATGTCGGAGCGCAGCACGTGGTCGCGGCTCCAGGTGGCGAAGTCCACGTCCTTGGCCTCCTTCGCGTGGCGGCGCACGGCGGCGTTGCCGTAGCGGTAGCCGTGGTGGTCATGGTTTCCGAGCACGAAGAGCTTCTCGACGTGTCGTCCGTCGGGTGCCTTGTCCTCGGGGAACACCGCGTACCAGGCCTGGGCCACGGCCTGCAGCTGATCGACCATGCCCAGGTCGGCCATGTCGCCCACCACCATGACGGCGTCCACGCCTTGGTCGCGGAACCATTCGAGCGTGTGGCGGAACGTGAGGTTGTTGCCCCACGCCGACATCTTCTCGTTGGCCCCCACGTGCGTGATGTGGATGTCGCTGACCACGCCGAACACGAGGTTCGGCTTCTTTCCGGGCGCGGCCTCACCAAAGACCGGCATGAAGCGGCTGCCGCCAAAGGCCCCGAAGGCCGCGGCGCCGCCAATGAAAAATCGACGCGTCAATAGCATGATCGTGTTCCTCTAGATTGTCTTGAAGCGGTATTCCGTGGTGGAGTGCAGCACCTGGCCCGGCTTCAGAATGGTGGTGGGAAATTCGGGATGGTTCGGCGAGTCCGGGAAATGCTGCGTCTCGAGGGCCACGCCCGTGTTGCGCGCGGGCAGGTAGTAGCCGTCGTAGATCTGCACACCGGGTTCGGTCGTCCACACCTCTACCTGACGGCCGGTCTTCGGCGAGGTGAGAATGCACGCGGGCGTGAGCTCGTCGCCGGTGGCCGACTTGCGCAGCACCCAGTTGTGGTCATAGCCGGCGCCGTAGCGCAGCATCGCGTCGTCCCAGTTGTGGCGTTCGCCGATCGGATGCGTGGTGCGGAAGTCGAACGGCGTGTTCGTGACGTCGCGCAGCGCGCCCGTGGGAATCATGTCCGGGCCATAGGTGGTGACCTGGTCGGCGTTGACGTAGAGCAGATGATCCAGGATCGTCGTGCCCGCATCCACGCCGTCGAGGTTCCAGTAGGCGTGCTCGGTGAGGGCGATGGGCGTGGCCTTGTCGGTGACGGCGCGCCAGCCGATGTGCCACACGTTGTTGTTGTCGAGCGTGAGCGTGGCGCGCACGGTCACGTTGCCGGGATAGCCGCCTTCGCCGTCGGGCGAGTCGATCTCGAGAATGAGCCCCACCTTGTCCTCGGTGTGGATCTCCTGCACACAGCGCCACACGCGCAGCGAGAAACCGCGCAGACCGCCGTGCAGAGCACACGGAATGCCCGCGGGCGCGTTGTTGAGCTCGAGCGTGTACTCCTTGCCGTCCAGCGTGAAGCGGCCCTTGCCGATGCGGTTGCCGTAGCGGCCCACGAGCGCACCGTAGTAGGTGCCGCCGTGCTCCGCCACGTACTCCTCCAGCGTCGACCAGCCCAGTGTGACGTTCGCCAGCTGTCCGCAGCGGTCCGGCACGAGCGCCTTGAGCAGACGCCCGCCCCAGTTCGTGAAGTGCAGTTCCATGCCGTTCGCGTTCACGAGTCGCCAGCGCGTGACGGGCTCGCCCTCGAACGTGCCCCACGGCGCCGATTCGATTGTGTTCTTCATGTTTGTTTTCCCGATGTGAATGTGGTAGACTATGTGCCGTGTTTTGCGCCCCTGTAGCTCATCTGGACAGAGCAGCTGCCTTCTAAGCAGCGGGTAGTGAGTTCGAGTCTCGCCAGGGGCGCCAGTTTTTTCTCCCGTTCGTTTGTCACTTCGCGGGCAGGAAGGCACCGGCGAGTTCCGCCGCCACCCAGTCGATGTACTCCTTCACGTGCGCGTCCGTCGCCGCGGCGGCGAGCGCGCGCACGTCGTCCGCGCTCTCGCCGCACCAGCGCAGCTGGTCGAGCACGAAGGTCTGCACGTAGGTGTCGCCCTTTGCCTTGCGGAAGGCTTCGAGCAGCGCCGCGTTCCAGATCTTCCGCTTGGCGGGCTGATTCGTCATCACGTACTGCGACACCGCGCCGATCACGGTCAGCGTGCGCGGATCGCCCGCGTACGCGCCCTTGATCTGCGCGAGGAGCGCGGCCGCCGTCTCGGCGCTGCGCACGTGCGCGTCCAGAGCCGACGCGGTGGTCGCGGCGGCGAGCGGCGCACCGTCCGTCTTCTGCCACTCCACGGCCATCGGGTTGTTCTTCACGGGCGCCATCGCGGCGCCGTAGTCCGCGTACTTGTTCGGATCCTTCGGAGCGTTCTGCTTCTTTTCTTTTGCCATTTTCAAAATCCTTTCCGAGGCGTTCAGCCCCACATTTCACGGGCCCACGGCGCGCGCATGCCCTGGTAGAGGAAGCGGTCCGCAGCCGGATCGTCCACCGCGCGCAGCGTCTCCGGGTTGAACCGGAAGCCGCGGCCGAGACGTTCCGCCGCGATGCCGAGGTTGAACATCGTGCACGACCGGAAGCCGTTGCTTTCGTTGAGCGCGAACGGTTTCCGCGTCTTGCAGCTGTCGATGAAGTCCGTCTGCTGGCGCGCGGGCTTGGGCAGGCTGGCGAGCAGCTTGAGAACCTTCTCCTCGGGCCACCAGCCGGTCGCGTCCTTGAGGCGCAGCGTCTTGCCGCCTTTCGCCTTCGGATAGACGCAGAGGCCGTTCGTGCCGCGCAGCAGCGGTTCGCGCGTGAGCGACTCGTCGCCGTCAAGCGCCACGCTGGTGCCGTCGGCGTAGGTGAGCGTGATGCGGTCGAAGCGTCCCACGGCTTCCGGATGCTGGCGCGGCCCGATGTAGTCGATCTTCACGGGGCTCGTCTCGTCCTTGCACAGCAGGTACTGCAAGGGGTCGAGGTAGTGCTGCGCCATGTCGCCCAGCCCGCCGGAATCGTAGTCCCAGTAGCCGCGGAACGACGAGCCCGCGCGATGCGCCGTGTAGGGCTTCCACGGCGCCGGGCCGAGCCACATCTCCCAGTCGAAGTCCGCCGGCAGCGGTTCGGGACGCGCGTTCACGCGGCCGGACCAGAAGAACTTCCAGCTGAAGCCCTGCCCCGCGCCGAACGTGCACGTGACCGGACCCTTGCCGAGCAGGCCGTTTTCGACGATCTGGCGAATCGGCTCCACCGTGGTGCCGAAGCCGTAGAAGTTGCCTTCGAAGCGGAACCACGTGTTGAGGCGGAAGATGCGCTTCTTCGCCTTCACCACTTCCATCACGCGCTTGCCTTCGCCCACCGTGCGGGTCATCGGCTTTTCGCACCAGATGTCCTTGCCGGCGTTCGCGGCCATCACGCTCATGCAGCCGTGCCAGTGCGGCGGCGTGCAGATGTGCACGATGTCCACGTCCTTGTCCGCCAGCAGCGCGCGGAAGTCCGCATACGCCTTGACCTTGCCCCAGCCGGCCTTTTCGGCGCACTGCAGGCCATTCCGCACGCGCGCCTTGTAGGGGTCGCAGAGGCCGATCAGGCGCGAGCCCTTGAACGGCAGGTGGTTGGCGCTGTGCGCGATCGAGCCGAAGCCGATCAGTGCGCGCGTCAGCTGGTTGGAGGGTGCCGTCTCACCCCGCAGAACCCCTGCGGGCACGATGCTGAAGAGACCGGCCGCAGCCAGCGATTTCAGCGCTTCTCGTCTTGTCAGTGTTGTCATGTTAGGCCTCGAATTTCAGTTTGCCCAAATCAACGTCCACGAGCCCGAGCGGCTTCGTGGTCTTCCACGCCCCGCGCGTGAAGTCCGGAATGTCGAACGAACGCCCGCGCCGGTCGGCGGACTTCTCGGTGAGCTCGCACAGGCAGCTCCAGCTCGCGAGGTCGTACACGTTCATGTCGAGCGGCAGACCCTGCTGCAGGCAGTAGCTCAGGCGCAGGACCATCAGGAAGTCCATGCCGCCGTGACC
>CAVGKN010000052.1:2342-6685 GCA_963629855.1 Lachnospiraceae bacterium | reverse complement strand
GAACCCACGTAAGAAGCTTGGGAAGCTCCTATTCTGCCATTGAATTACGCCCGCTGTGGCGGAGAGGGAGGGATTCGAACCCCCGATACCTTGCGGTATGCATGATTTCGAGTCATGTGCATTCAACCAGGCTCTGCCACCTCTCCGTGGAGAACGGCAAATAGTTTACCAAACTTCTGCCGGAAGGTCAATAGGCAATCTACCACATTCGATAGACCGGCGCGACCACGGGCGTGGCGACCACGGGAGCGGGCGCGACGACGGGCGTCGTGACCACAGGCGCAGGTGCGACCACAGGCGCAGGTGCAACCACGGGCGCAGTCGTGACGACGGGCGTCGTGACCACCGGCGTCGTGACGACCGGCGCGGGCGCGTAGTAGTAGGGCGGCGCGTAGGCGCTGCGCACGAGCGAACCCGCGAAGAGTCCCGCCGCGAAGCCGCCCAACCCCCAGCCCCAGCCATGGTGCCAGCCCCCGCCGTGATGCCAGCCACCATGCGGCCCGCCGTGCGGACCCCGCGCAAACGCGGCCGTGCAGGCCAGCGCCACCATCGTAACGATCATGATTTTCTTCATGTCTGTTCCCCTTCTCTTTTGACTTCTAACGTTTAACTTTAAATTTTTAATTTTTAATTTTTAATTTTTAACGCCGAAGGTAACCTGCTTCGCCACCGGCAGCGCCGCCGCGCCGGGCTTGCGCAGGAAGACCATGGAGTTCCCGGGCGGCACGGTCAGCTGGATGCGCTGGTTGTCCGCCAGCACGTCGATGCGCCCGTCGGCGGGCCGGTCGATGCGCACGCAGCGCACGGACTTCGGCAACGTCGTCCAACTGCGCAGATCGGCCGCCGTGGTCGACATGGCCCACGTCGCCACACCGAGCTGGCTCAGGCGCAGCGCCAGGCGGTGGTTGTCGTCCTTCGTGTTATCGGCAGCCACGCCCAATGCAATCTGCACACCCGTTTTCACCACGGTGCGCGTGATCTCGCGCGCGAGCGCGCCGCGCATGTACACGTCGTATTCGGTCTTCACGAGATGGTCGACGTCCGCCAGCGGCGCCAGGGGCGTGGATGCGCCACCCGCCTCCACGCGCCAGCTCGCGGCGGCGGCGGTGCGCGGCCGCAGATACGGCAGCGCCATGCCCGCATAGAGCACGTAGCGCCCCGCGTAGGGCATCAGCGCCAGCGGCAGATCCACGCGCCATTCCTCACGCACGGGGCAGAGACCGTCCTCCACCCAGATCCACACCTGGTTCGTCGGCTTCGCACCCTGCGCGGCCTCGGCGGCGTCGCGCGCGGCGGGACTGCCGGGCGCGCATGCGGCGGCCGTCTTCAGCGCCCCACGCCCGCCATCGCCGTCGAGCCAGCGGAACACGCCGCACACGTGCTGCGCATAGGCGTTCAGATAGTCGCTCGCCGCCAACGTCTCGAGATCGCCCGAACGCGCCGGATCAAAGCCGCACTGCGCGCGCACCTGCGCGGCGAAGGAAGCGTCCGCCAGCACGTTCGCCGTCTGCTGCGCCCGGTCGCCGGAAACCTGCGCGTCGCGCTTCTGCGCCATGTAGGCGTCGGCATCCGCCGCCATCTTCTTTCCGGCGGCCTCCACATCCTTGCGCCGTTCCCAGATCCAGTTCTCCTGATGCTGCAGCGCGCGGTTGAGTTCCGTGCGCGCGGGGCCGACCTGGCCGGCGCACATGAAGTCGATCGCCTTGTAGAGGCAGGTGAAGACGCGATCCTGGCCGCCGCCATCGTAGGCGAAGGCGCGGTCGTTCGTCATCATCGCAAGCCCGCCTTCCGCACCGCGCGCGAAGACGGACGTCGCGTCGTTGCGCTGCATCGCGTCCTCGGCCGCGTCGAAATGGGTCCGCGCCTGCGCCTTGTCGTCGGTCAGATAGAAGCCGCCGCCCGCGAGCAGGTTCCAGAGCAGGGACGAATCATCGCCCTCGGCCGCGAGCTCGGCCGCCTCTCCCGGCAGCGCCGCATAGTTGCCGGCCACGAGGTTCGCCTCGTAGTCGTCCAGCACCTCCTTCGTGGTGCGGCATCCCGCCACGCCCAGCGCCGTGCAGGCCACCAGCGCCAGAGTCTTCGCGAAGTCCTTCATCGTCCCGCTCCTCATTTCCGTTCCTAGAACGGCAGCACCACGCCGCCCGTGGCCGTTTGCTTCACGGGCGAAGTCGTCTGCGGCGCGGCCGCGGGCGCAGGCGTGAGCGGCACGCGGCGCAGACGCGCGCCCGTGACCATCTTCGCCGCGTCGCCTTCCACAAGCTGGGCGTAGCTGAGCTTCGCAGTCACGCGCACGATCTGCACCGTGCCCACGGCGTCCTCGATCACGTCGAGGACCTCGCCCGTGCGCGTATCCTTCACCGCTTCGCCCTGCGTGAACACGGTGAAGCATTCGCCGACCTTGAGCGACTTGCCGCCTTCGCCAATCACGAACTGGCCGCCCGACGTGCGCCCCACGATCTCGAACGGCAGGATATTCGCCATGAGGCCATCCGAAATCGAGCACGCGGCCGCCTCGGTGGTCGCCGACACGAACGCGGCCAGGTCGCGCGCCGCGAAGGCGGCGGCGTCGAGCTTCACCACGTCCGCCCACTTGAGCTGGCCCGTGGGCGCGAGCAGCACGCGGTAGGAGATTTCGGCGAAGATCGCGTTCGCCGGCGCCAGCGCCCGTCCCGTGTAGGGATTCACGGCAGGCGGCTGCACGTTGTTGAAACGCACTTCGCCGACGAGCAGATAGTCCGTGCCCAGACGCTGCGCGAGGCGCGTGACGTCGGCGGGCGCGGCGTTCACATCGGAAAGGCGCGCGAGCTCGGCGGTGACATCGGCGTCGAACTTGCGGTCAAGCATCGTGAACTTGCGCGTCTGCGTGAGGCACACGTTCAGCTTGTCCGCCAGCAGTGCGCACCAGTCCGCCGCCTTCGCCGTCTGCCCGTACCACGTGTAGGTCTCCGCCGCGGCGCGGAACGACGAGACGGCCATGCGACGCAGATTCGCGGGATCGCGCCCCACCACGTATGGCCCCGTGAAACGCACGTTCACCTCCACGCGGGTGCGCCCCGTGGCGGCATCGACACTTTCAGAGAGGATCGTGTACCCGGCGATGCGCCCATTTGCAAGGCGCTGCACCATCTTCGTCGCCGCATCGTTCAGCGCAAGTTCGCGGTGCTCCGTCGTCTGGCCGTTCTTCGTGGTAGACGATGAGGCAACGTCGTTGACCACCTGCGAACGCTGAACCGCACTGAGCGTGACACCCTGATGCTGTTCAAGCGCAGAGACCAGCGCCTCGCCCACGGCGGTCTGGTAGGTCTTCCCCACACCGACCGACCGCACCTGCACGTCCGCCGCTGCGGTGACCAGCACAAACGCGAACACCGCCAACGCGATCTGCATCTTCACGAAGATCTTCATGTGCGTCATCCTCTCTCGGAAACCGTCTACACTCCGTCATCAGATCAGAAGTCGTAGCTGCGGCCGCGGGACTTCCCGGCAGCGCCCGACGCGGGCGTCGGCGCGGCGACACCGGCCGGCGGCGTCGGCGGACGACGCTCGATAATCCGCTTCATCGCATCGTACTGTCCAAAACTCCACATCCGCACACACACCGCGATCTTCTGTCCGGATGTCGGATGCACAAGCACCTTCTCGCACACCGTACTGCGCCCGATCATCGTGTCGGAGCCCTTCTGGCGCGCCTGCTTGAGGCTTGTGTCGATGATGCCGCGTACGGACGAAACCGTCGGCACGCCATTCGCGTCGAACGCCACCGACTCCTCCGCGATACGACCGCGCGAAGATTCTTCGTGCAGCGAAATCGTACTGTTGATGAACATCGTCAGCTGGTCGTCGGCCTCGGCCTTGGCCTGCCCCATGGCATGCTCCATCGCATCTTCGGCCATATCCTCGTCCGTGCCCGTATAGGCGCTGCCCCACTGGCCGAAGCTCAGAAGAGCCGGAACGCCGGCCTTGTCGAAGAACAAGCGCACGCCAAACTGCGACACGAGCTCCGCATCCGTCGGCAAAGCCTCCGCCACCGTGAGACCGGCTTCGGGGCGCGACAGCATGGGACGCTGCTTGAAGCGCAGACATTCGGCAATCGTCTCGACCATCTCGCCGCCGCGCACCACGCAGCCCAGCGCGTACTTGCCCTTCTCGTCCCAGCCTTCGAACGTCTGCACCGGCAGCAGACCCGCTGAAGAACCCACGGCGTCGTTGACACTCGTCTTCTGAATCGCCTTCCGCGCAAGATCGCGCTTCTGGTCGATCGACGCGCCCGGCGTCACGGCCACGCCAAGTTTGCGCAGACCGGCGTCGAGCTGCGCCTCGGTGAGCTGCGCCGTCTTCTCGGC
>CAVGKN010000052.1:0-2332 GCA_963629855.1 Lachnospiraceae bacterium | reverse complement strand
CGGCGATCCGCTCCATCGTGCCCTTCGTCGTCTTCGCGGGCTGCAGACGATCCGCAGACTGATCCATGAACTTCTCGTTGAACTGCTCGGCGGCCGTCACGCCCACCTTGTCCATCACGTATTTCGCCACGGCGTCAGAATACGCCTCGGCGAAGTTGAGCGACCGCATTCGGATGAAGTCAGGGCTCGTTCTGCCCACATCCACGCGCTTGAGTCCCTTGAGGTAGATCGCGCCCTGGGGCGTGACTTCGCCGATCGTGATGCCACGCTCCGTGCAATAGGCGGCGATGTCGGCATCGACGATGCTCTTGGCCGAGAGCGGCACATGCGTCGTGACGTCCTTGTTCAGACTAGCGGCGGCCTCGGTCGGAACGGTGGCCGGCGCGACGGCGGCCGGCGCGGCCTTCTGCGCGAAGGCGACCACCGGGGTCAGAAGAGCGGCGAGAGAGAGGGGAAGCAGTGTCTTCATGATGTTGTCCTCGTTGAATTGACTTGTCGGTTGAAAAATCGTGTTGAAATGTATCGTGGAGACGTCCACGTCACAGCGCGTTGGCGCGGTCGGCGATCTTGCGCAAGGGCGTGCGCTTCTGCCAGAACTCGAGGCCGGTCGCGAGATCGATCAGCTGCAGATTGAGCGAGTACTCGATCTGCACGTCGCCGTTGTCCTGGCGCAGGTTGCGCTGGGTGAGGCGGCCGAGAAGCGACATCTGCGGATCCACGCGCACCGTCGCGTACTGCGCCGCGCGCTTGTTGTAGACCACGATCTTGCCGCTGTTCGTGAGATTCTCGCGCAGCGAAAGCCCCAAGGCCTCCGCAAGCGCGTCGGACTGCGCCCCGCGCGAGAACGTGTCGTTCACCACGTTTTCGACCACCACGACCTTGCGCGAGCCATCCGCGCTGTTGAGCCGACCCTGCGCGAGCAGCGACTGCACGGCCTGCCCCACGGTGTAGTCCACGTCGTCCTGCGAGAAGCCGCCCACCGCCGCCACGCGGGCGCCCTGCGGCACGTAATGCGTAGGCGTGCGGCAGCCCGCGCAGAGCGCGCCCAGCGTGATCAATCCGATCTTGACGATTCCGTTCATGTCGTTCGTTGTCCTTTTCCCGATGAGGGTTTCACGATTGCAATGAGGTGTTAGGCAAACTCGCCACCCCATTCTGACAGAAAAAATCACGGCATTTTTCAGCCGCGGAAAATGAAGAAGACGGCGGCGACAATGCACACCGCCGCCGCCGCATAGTTCCAGGAGACGCCCTGCTTCATCACCACGACCGAAAACGGCACGAAGACGAGAAGCGAGACCGCCTCCTGGATGATCTTGAGCTGTTCGAGCGTCATGGTCTTCGCGCCGATGCGATTGGCCGGCACGGCCACGCAGTATTCCAGCAGCGCGATCGCCCACGACGACAGCACGGCGACCCAGAGCGGCGCGGCGCCCAGCGTGCGCAAATGCCCATACCACGCATAGAGCATGATGAGGTTCGAGACGACCAGCATCCCGACCGTGATCCAGTTGATGTGGGACATCGCGACGAGGGAGCCTCCGCTGATCCGGTGACCTTAGTAGTTCTCCGCCGCGAGCTGGAAGTAGGCCCGCGGATGGGCGCAGACGGGGCAGGCGGCCGGGGCCTTCTCGCCTTCGAAGATCGCGCCGCAGTTGCGGCACTGCCAGCGATTCGGGCCGATGCGTTCCCACACCTCGCCCTTCTCGATGTTCTGCGCGAGCTTGCGGTAGCGCGCCTCGTGGTGCGCCTCGATCTCGGCGACCTGGCGGAAGCGCTGCGCGATGGCCGTGAAGCCCTCGGCGTCGGCCTCCTCGGCCATCTTCTTGTACATCTCCGTCCACTCGTAGTTCTCGCCCGCCGCGGCGGCGAGCAGGTTCTCGGGCGTGGAGCCGATGCCGGAGAGCGCCTTGAGCCAGAGCTTGGCGTGCTCCTTCTCGTTCAAAGCCGTTTCCTGGAAGATGGCCGCGATCTGCTCGTAGCCGTCCTTCTTCGCCTGCGAGGCGAAGTAGTCGTACTTGTTGCGCGCCTGGGACTCGCCCGCAAAGGCCGCCCAGAGGTTCTTTTCCGTCTTGGATCCCTTGAGTTCCATGGTGTTGTGTACTCCTGGTTTGTTTTGACTGCGGTCCTGAAACGCTCAGGACACGGCGCACAGTATACCAAATTTCCCTAAACACGGAAGGCGCCCCAGCAAACGCTGCGGCGCCTTCGTCAGGCATATCAGCCGAGAGGGCTTAGAATTCCTGCGAACGACGGCGGGAACGCGCCCGGATGCGTGCGCGCGCGGATTTCTTGCGCGCCTTCACGCAGGGCTTCTCGAAATACCGCTGGT
>CAVGKN010000051.1:0-6761 GCA_963629855.1 Lachnospiraceae bacterium | reverse complement strand
CTCGTGATCCCCAAGGCGCACAGCGCCAACCTCATCGAGACGCCCGCCGAGACGCTCGCCGCGCTCATTGCGCGCGTGCAGAAGGTGGCCGCGCACATCAAGACCGCGCTGCCGTGCGACGGCTTCAACATTCTGCAGAACAACGGCGCCGCCGCCGGCCAGAGCGTCAACCACGTGCACTTCCACATCGTGCCGCGCCGCGGCAACGACATCGGCGCGGACGGCACGCTCGCCTTCGCGAACCATCCCGGTGACAGGGAGGCGCTCGCGGCGCTCGCCGCGCGTCTCCGCTTCTAGCCATGGACGCGCCCGAAATCAACTACGAGGTCGACGACTACTCGGACATCCTCAAGCGCGACGACCGCTACGACTCGCGCGCCTACGACTTCGTGCTGCGCGTCATCTCCGAGGCGACCACCGAGGCGAAGGGCCACGTCACGGGGCCCGAGCTGCTCGACTACTTCCGCGCCTTCGCGATCGACGCCTTCGGTCCGCTCGCCTACCACGTGCTGACCACCTGGGGCCTGAACAGCTGCGAGGACGTGGGCGCCGTGGTCTTCAACCTCTACAAGTCGCACCGCATCGGCAAGCTCGAGTCGGACTCCCCCGCCGACTTCATCGGCGGCTACAATTTCTTCGACGAGTTTCTGGCTCCCTACCAAGTCTAGCGCTTCGGGACTCCTCATGCGCTTCGCGCTTTCCACCAACTGGAACAACGACCGTCTTGCGGACGGCGCCGCGATCGCCGACGAGGCGATCGCGCTGGGGTTCGACGCGCTCGAGCTCGGCTTCCGCACGATGCCCGAGCAGCTGCCGGGCATTCGGTCGCGCCTCGACCGCCTGCCCGTCGATTCCGTGCACGCGTACTGTCCCGTGCCCATTGGCGCGCCGAGTGGCCATCCTGAGCTGCACCAGCTCGCGCACCGCGACCCGACGGAACGCGCCCTCGCGCGGCTGCTCCTGAAGAAGACGATCGCCTGCGCGGCCGACCTTGGCGCGAAGGTGGTCGTCACGCACGCGGGTTACGTGGAGCTCGACGGCCTCTTCGTGAATCGCGGAACGGCGGCGCTGAAGGCCGCGCTCGCGGGCGCGGACGGCGCGCCCGACGCGACGCGGCCGCTCTACCGCGCGCGCCTTGCGAAGGCGCTGCGCCGGCGCGTGGCGCGCGGCCGCCGCACGCGCGACGTCTTCCGCCGCGAGCTCGACGCGCTGCTCCCCGACCTCGAGAAGGCCGGCGTCACGCTCGCGCTCGAGAATCTGCCCAGTCTCGAAGGCTTCCCCACGGCGGACGAGGCCGAGGCGCTGATGAAGGACCTCGCGGGCGCGCCCGTGCGCCTCTGGTTCGACACCGGCCACGCCCGCGTGCGCGCCTGCCACCTCTGGACGGCGCCGGAGGCGGAGATCGCCACGCGCCTTGCGCCGCACATCTGCGGCCTCCACCTCAACGACGTGCGCGACTTCCACGACGACCATCGCCAGCCCGGCTGGGGCAACGTGGACTTCGCCGCGCTCGCGCCGCTCGCCCGCCGCGACGTGCTGCGCGTCTTCGAGCCGCACGCGCCCGTTTCGTTCGACGAGCTCAAAACATCCCTCGCCACCATTCGCGCGCTATGGGCGCCGCAGGAGACCTGACATGCTAACGGACGTGGCGATTCTGATTCCGGCGTATGAGCCGGACGACCACCTTCCGGCGCTCGTCGCCGCGCTGGCGCCGACGGGCGCCGCGCTCGTGGTCGTGGACGATGGCTCCACTTCGTCCGCCGCGCGCGCCGCCTTCGCCGCGGTGCGTCCGCGCGTTGCGGCGCTGCTCGTGCACGACGTCAATCGCGGAAAGGGCGCCGCGCTGCGCACGGGCCTTGCCTGGGTGCGCGACCATCTGCCGCAGGCGCAGGTCGTCGTCACGGCCGACGCCGACGGCCAGCACGCGCCGCAGGACATCTGCCGCGTGGCGGAGGCCGCGCGCGCGTATCCGCAGGGGCTTGTGCTCGGCGTGCGCGCGTTTTCGGGCAAGGTGCCGCTGCGCAGTCGCTTCGGCAACGCCTGGACGCGCCTGCTCTTCCGCCTGTGCACGGGGCTTGCGGTGCGCGACACGCAGACGGGACTGCGCGCCATTCCGCGCGCGCTGTTCGACCGCGTGCTCGCGCTTTCGGGCGACCGCTACGACTACGAGATGCGCATGCTCGTCGACGCGCGCCACCATGCCGCGCCGCCGCTGCAGATCGACATCGCCACCATCTACATCGCCGACAACCGCGCCTCGCATTTCCATCCCCTGCGCGACACGCTGCTCACGCAGGGCGCGCTGTTGAGGGCGCGCTTCGGCAGAAAGGTCCGGCCATGAACGCGGTGATTTTGGGAAAGGGCCGCAGCGGCGCGGCCGCGGCGGAGCTGCTGCGCCGCGAAGGCGCGCGCGTGACCGTGCTCGACGGCGACGACCCGTGGCCGCGCGGCGCCGTCGATCTCTGCGTGACGAGCCCGGGCATCGCGCTCACGCATCGCTGGCAAGTGGCGGCGCGCGCGGCGGGCGTGTCCGTCATTTCCGAGCTGCAGCTGGGCGTGACGCGCTGGCGCGTGCGCGGCGGGCGCATGCTCGCCGTCACGGGCTCGAAAGGCAAGAGCTCCGTGGTCAAGCTCGTGGCCGACACGCTCGTGGCGGCGGGCGCCTCCGCAATCCCCTGCGGCAACTACGGCACGCCGCTGTGCGAAGTCGTCAACACGTGCGCCGCGCCCGCGTGGGCCGTCGTCGAGGTCAGCTCGTTCCAGCTCGAGACCACGACGCTGCCCGCGGACGCCTTCGAGGCGGCGGCGCTTCTCAATCTGCAGGAAGACCATCTCGACCGCCATGGCAGCGTGGCCGTCTACCACGGCCTCAAGCGGCGGCTGCTCGCGATGACGCGCCGCCCGATCGACGCGAGCGCGGGCACGGGCGCGGAGGACGCGGCGCACCTTCTCGCCGGCTCCTACTTCGACAACGCCGTGCTGCGCACGAACGGTCTCTGCGCGGTGGCGCTGCTGCGCGCGGCGGGGCTGGACGACGCGCGCATCGCCGCCGGCTTCGCCGCGTTCACGCCCCTGCCGCACCGCATGCAGCGCGTGTTCGAAGCGGGCGGCGTGACGTGGATCGACGACTCCAAGGCCACGTCGCTCGCGGCCCTCGCGGCCGGCGTGGGCATGTGCGCGGGCCCGGTGCGGCTCATCGCCGGAGGACTGCCCAAGGGCGACGATCCAAAAAGTTTCATTCCGGGCTTGCAATTCAGGGTCAAAAAAGTGTATCTTATAGGTTCCTGCGCGCAGCAGTTTTCGGAAGCGTGGCACGACGCCCTCGCCTGCGAGATCTGCGGGACGCTCGACCGCGCGGTCGAGGCGGCCCGGCGCGAGGCGACTCCCGGCGAGACGGTGCTGCTGTCTCCCGGGACGGCAAGTTTCGATCAGTTTAAAAGTTATGGTGAACGCGGCGCCGCATTCGCCGCCCTCGCACGGAAGGGCGCGGAGCGCGACGACGCGAAAGCCGGCAAAAAAGGATGAAGAAGAACATGAAGTCGCAAAGACTTGGTTTGGTTTTGGGCATGAACGTGGCAGTGGCCTGCCTCGTGATGCAGGGTTGCAAGGTCACGCGTCCGGGCGAGGACAACCTCCCGCCGCCGGCGCTGGATCCCGCGGTGTCGTCCTCGACGACCACGACGGTGGTGGAGCCGGAGCCCGCGCCGGCGCCGAAGACCTCCACGATCTCCGTCTCGACCGAACCCGAGCCGGAGAAGCCCGCGGCGCTGCCGCCGCCCGCGCCGAGCAAGGTGGCGCAGGTGAAGCCGCTGCCGCCGCCCGCCGCGAAGAAGCCGGCGAAGCCCGCCAAGCCCGCGCCCGCCGTTGCGCCGGCCGGTGCCAGCACGGTGGTCGTGCAGCGCGGCGACACGCTTTCGGGCATCTGCGTGCGCAATCACGTGAAGCTCAGCGCCGTGGTCGCGGCGAACCCGGGGCTTGATCCGAACCGCATCCGCGTGGGCCAGAAGATCGTGCTGCCCGGCGCCGCGCCGGCCGCCGTGGCCGCCACGAAGCCCGCGCCCGCCGCCGCGAAGGATGCCAAGGTGATGCCGGCTGCCGCCAACCTCGCCGCCAACACCACGCCGCCGCCCGTGAAGACGAAGGTCGCGTTCAAGCCCTACACCGGCGCCACGAAGCCCTACAAGGTGCGCAGCGGCGACTCGCTCGGTAAGATCGCCTACGAGAACGGCATCACGATCCGCGCGCTCAAGGACATGAACAAGCTCACGAAGGACTCCATCCGCGTGGGTCAGGAACTGCAGATTCCGGCCGAGAAGGTCGTGGCGGAGAAGCCCGCGCCGGTCGTGAAGGCCACCGCGCCCGAGGCGAAGAAGGACGCCGTGAAGAAGGACGCCGCCGCCAAGCCCGCGCCCGACGCCGCGAAGAAGGACGAGGCGAAGAAGCCGTTCGAGAAGAAGGCGCCCGAAGCCGCGAAGCCGGCCGAGAGCGCGCCGCTCGCCAGCGCCGTCGAGAAGCCTGCGCCTGAAGCCGCGCCGAAGGCCGAGGCCGCCGCGCCCGCGCCGGCCGCCGAGCCCGCGCCTGAAGTCGGTGGCACCTACGTGGCGAAGGACGGCGACGACATCGTCTCCATCGCGATCATGTACAACCTCACGCCCGGCCGTCTGCTTGACCTGAACGACCTCAAGGCGGGCGATCCGATCAAGGCCGGCCAGGTGATCAAGCTGCCGCCCGACGCGAAGCTCTCGGCCCAGTAAGGCCGACACCCGGTAGGTAGGTCTGCGCTGTGCCGCGAACCCTGACTGTACTGGGCATTTCCGTTCTCGCCTTGCTGGGGTGCGGCCTCGTGGTGCTCGCGTCCGCCGGCAGCGGGAACGGAATGCGTCTTTATGGCCAACCCTATCACTTCATCCTGAACCAGTTGAAGTGGTGCGTGGTGGCGGTGATTGCGCTGTTCGTCGCGGCGAAGTTCGACTACCACAACTGGAAGAAGCACGGGTGGCTCACGGTCGTGGCCTACGTGGTCACGGCGATCCTGATGGGCGTGGTGCTGCTCTGCCCGCCGCGCAACGGCTCGCACCGCTGGATTCCGGTGGGCGGCTCGTTCGTGCAGCCGAGCGAGCTCGCGAAGCTCGTGGTGGTGTGCTCGCTCGCCGTCTATCTCGACAAGCTGCGCTGGCGCGTGGAGAAATTCTGGCGCGGCGCCTTCCGGGTCGCGCTGCTCGTGGGGCTTCTGATGGCGCTCACGCTCGCGGAGCCCGACTACGGCGCCCTCTTCGTGATGGGCATGGTCTCCGGCGTGCTCTTTCTCGCGGGCGGCATGCGGTGGCGGCATTTCTTCCTCCTGGGCATCATCGGCGCCGCCTGCGCGGGCACGGCGCTCTCGTTCAACAAGAATCGCATGAACCGCATCCTGTCGTGGGTGAAGGACACCGGCGCGCTGGAGGCGTTCAGCCCGCTTGTCTCCGCCTCGGGCACGGGCGTGGAGACCGCCATGAGCGCGAAGGAGCTCGCCGCCGCGCATCAGTCCGACATGGCGCTTGTGGCCATCCGCAACGGCGGCCTCACGGGCATGGGCTTCAACAAGTCCCTGCAGAAGCTGAGCTATCTGCCCGAGGCGCATACGGACTTCATCTTCGCGATCGGCGCGGAGGAATGGGGCCTCTTCTTCTCGCTGCTGCTGCTTGCGCTCTTCGCCACGTTCTTCACGTGCGGCATTCTCATCGCCCGCCACGCGCAGGATCCGCTCGGCAGCCTGATGGCCTACGGCGTGTCGTATCTCATCTTCTTCCAGGTGCTGTTCAACATCGCCGTGGTCACGAAGTCCTTTCCCACCAAGGGCATTGCGCTGCCGTTCATCAGCTACGGCGGCACGAACCTCGTGGCGGCCATGGTCGCCGTGGGTGTGCTGTTCAACATCGGGCGACAAATAGAGTTGCAAAAAACGCGCCCAAGGAGTACACTATCACCCTCTTATCCTCGCGCCCCTGAGGCGCAGGAAGCACAAGAACCAGAAGGAGTCTAAACATGTCTCGTATCTACAACTTCGCCGCCGGCCCCGCCGCGCTTCCGCTCGACGTCCTGCAGGATGCCCAGAAGAACCTCGTCGACTACAAGGGCACGGGGATGTCCGTGATGGAAATGTCCCACCGCGGCAAGGACTACGACGCGATCCACCAGGAGGCGATCGCCACGTTCAAGGAACTGTGCGGCCTGAACGACGACTGGGCGGTCTGCTTCATCCAGGGCGGCGCCTCGCTGCAGTTCGCCATGATCCCGATGAACTTCCTCGGCAAGGACCAGGTGGCGGACTACGCGAACCAGGGCACCTGGTCGAACAAGGCCCTCAAGCAGGCGCAGATGATCGGCAGCGTCAACATGGTCGCCAACTGCCAGAAGGACATTCCCACGCGCATGCCGACCGCCGACGAGTGGAAGTGGACGCCGGGCGCGGTCTACAGCCACATCTGCTCGAACGAGACGATCTCCGGCGCCGAGCTCAAGGAGTTCCCGAAGAGCGGCTCGCCGCTGATCTGCGACATGTCGAGCGACATCCTCAGCTGCGAGCGCGACTACAACCAGTTCGCGATGTTCTACGCCGGCGCGCAGAAGAACCTCGGCCCCTCCGGCATGGCCGTGGTCGCCATCCGCAAGGAGTTCGCCGAGCGCGGCTCGAAGACGATCCCCACGATGCTGCAGTACCGCACGTTCGTGGACGAGAACTCGCTCTACAACACGCCGCCGACCTGGGGCATCTACATCTT
>CAVGKN010000050.1:4260-6778 GCA_963629855.1 Lachnospiraceae bacterium | reverse complement strand
CTTCGTCCATGCCGGGGTCTGTCCCCAAACTTGGTCTCCAAACTTGGAACGTCGGGATAACTGGGGACAGACCCTGAAACTTCTTCGTCCATGCCGGGGTCTGTCCCCAAACTTGGTCTCCAAACTTGGAACGTCGGCAAGACAAACGGCATGTGTTAACCCATCGTAAAAAACTGCAAAATATCGCGCTTGCAATTCGTCACAAAATTTGGCATACTAATCGCGTTCCTCGGAACTAAGTCCACCGGCGGGTGGTGAAGGAGTAGGAACCATAGATCAGGTTGCGTATGGAAGCTTTCTGGAGCCTTTGGCGTTGAAGGGAGCAGTCGCAGCTACCGTCATTGCGTAGCCCCAGCGGGACGCGCACGGCGAAGGCCGTGTAATCGTGTGGCGGATTCTGGCCCGGCAGAGCCTGTTCCAAAAAATGCGCGATGGGGTCTTGTGACCTTGTCGATCATTAGTCAACAAGCATATCGAGGAACAGCTATGGCCAGAACAGCAAGGATCAAGCAAACGGGTGTGGGTGTCGCCCACTATCACATCATTTCACGCGCGAATGACAAGCGCTTTCTCTTCCAGGACAGCGCTGTAAAGAACGACTTCGTGGATGCCATGCTCCGTGTGGCGGCTTTCAGTGGCGTCGTAATCGAGGCGTATGCCGTGATGAGCAACCACTTTCACATTGTCGTACGGGTTACGCGATCAAACGAAATCGTCCCCGAAGGGGAAGTGTTACGACGCGTTGGCATTCTGAAGGGCGAGAAGGCGCGTCAGAAACTTGCCGCAAAATGGGATGCATTGCGCACGGCAGGAGCAAACGATGTCGTTGAAAAAGAACTCGGACGTCTGCGGGCGCGAATGAACGAGATCAGTGAGATGGTTAAAACGCTCAAGGAGACTTTTGACCGCATGTATCGCCTGCGGCATAGCCACTATGGAACGATCTGGTCGGGACGTTTCATTTCGACGCTCATTGAAAGCGGTTCCTATCTCTCGCGGTGTTTGAAATATGTCTTCTTTAACCCTGTTCGTGCTGGAATCGTATCTCAGGCGAAGAACTATGCATGGTGCTGGTGCATGGGCGAGAAGTTGAAAGACATGGTTTCGAATCATGGAGACGAGTCCCTGGCATCGTCTGAGGGCATGGCCACGGAAGTGCTTGCACAGATTGATTTCATGAATGCACAAACGGTCAGTCCAACTCATGAATGGTGGATGAAGCAGATTGCCCAGATGAGCAACGGAAAAGTATTTGGAAGTGCATTGTTTGTCATGAATGTCGCTTCTCAACTCGGCCACCTCTTCTCTGCAAAACGCATGAAACCGCATTTGGTTTCAGAACTTGGTTTCTCGACACATGGTTGGCGTCTCGCGGCTACGACCAAGCCTCAATTGTCTGCATGTTGAATCGATTCAGAATCCATATGGGTCAAGTATTCGCTTCATCTGATCAATGGCCAGACGCGGGGTCTGTCCCCAGTTATCCCTGGACGAAGAAGTTTCAGGGTCTGTCCCCAGTTATCCCCCAATTATCCCGTAGTTGGGGTCTGTCCCCAGTTGTAGTTGCAGTTGCAGTTAGGGTCTGTCCCCAGTTATCGATCCAGTCGAGCGCCTCCTGCATCACGCAGAGGGAACGCAGGCGATGGACAGAAACAACTGCGAAAGCGTGTCCGCCGGCACGACAAACGAAAACACGTCGTCCTTCACGCCGACCAGACCGGACTCGAGAAGAACACGAAGATGCCGACGGAAATCGGATTCCGGCAAACCGCAACGCGCCACCAGGGCTTGTCTTGCGAGAGCCCCATCCTTCCGAATCTCTGACAACATCCGCACGCGCACCGCATTCGAAAGCGCCGGCAGCAGCGTCACGAACGGCGGATCGGGGGCCATCTCGCCGTTGACATCGCAGCCGCCGCGCCCTTCCACAAGAAAGAACCGAAGGAGCGCTGAAACAAGACGGCGAAGATTCTCGTTGTCAGCGTCTTCCCGTGCACGAAACGAAACAAGGCGTCCGTCACGGACCACTTCAATGAGACCACAGTCTTCGACCAGAATGCGAAGATGCCGTCGGGCCGTGGCGGGCTTCAGCCACGCCATGTCCGCCAAACGGGAAACGGGCAATCCCTCCCGACACGGCGCCATCATGGCCTTGCGAAGCAGATTCAGACGCTCGCGATTCATCAGCAGTTTGCACAGATTGCAAAAATCCATGGGTCACCTCTCCCTCTTGCGGATGAACACGGTCTCGTCGACATAGTAGCGGCGCTCCAGGCGAATCCGTTTGAAGTCCTTCACGCCGTAGGGGATTTGTTTTGATCTCAACATGGCGTGGACAGTATAGCATATTTTCGCCTCCTACGGCATCTCGACGGTGACGTGGAAGAAGCGGTAGTCGGATTCGCTACCGGCCGAGACTTCGCTCCACGCTGCGTCGTCGAGGTTCGCCTTGCCCCAGACGCGGTAGACGCGCGCGCCTTCGCGCACGCCCTCGCCGTTGAGCGCGGGCGACCACGTG
>CAVGKN010000050.1:0-4197 GCA_963629855.1 Lachnospiraceae bacterium | reverse complement strand
ACCACGTGACGACGGGTGCGCCGTCCTTCATCTCGATCTTCGCCGTGAACTTCGCCGCGGCGTTCGAGGGGGCTGTCCCCGCCACGTAACGCGGCGTTCGTGGGGTCTGTCCCCACCTACGCTTGTCCCCACCTACGCTATCACCCCGTTGGGGTCTGTCCCCACCTACGCTGAGAGAGGCCTGGAACTGATCAGAAGCGGGGGAGTTTGGCGCGGGAGTCGGCCATGCCGCCGATGCGGTTGCGCAGTTGCCACACGCGGTCGTGCTCCTCGCGCAGGAAACGCAAGCGCTTCTCGTCGCGCCGGTGGCAGGCCGCGTCCACGAGGTTCGCCATGTGCACGATCTCCTGCGCCCAGATGTTGGGATACGCGCCGCCCGCATACGCCGCCGCCGCGTGGCGGCAGCCCTCGGCGATGGAGGAGATCTCGGAGAGGATCGCGTCCGTGAGGCCAGGATGGCGCGAGTAGCCGCGGTCGTTGGCGAGGATGCGGAAGAGTTCGCTCGCGTTGGCGCGCAGGGCGCCACCGCGCAGGTAGAGCGTGCCGAGGCGCAGCAGCGTGCCGCCGAGCGGCGCGCCCATGATGCCGTTGAGCGCCGACTCGAGGTCGCTCTTCGCGGCGCTCGGCCCCTCGAAGGCGAGCAGGCCGCCGAAGACGAGCCCCGGCAGCGACGCGGCGAGCGGCTGCCAGTGGCCGCCGTCGCCCCAGTCCGTGACGAGGAAGCCCGAGGCGCCGTTGAGGCGGCCGGCCTTCTCGGCGGCGATCATGTTTTCGCGCATGTTCTCCACGCGGCCCACGAGCGAGTTCCACGCGCTCGTGCCGGGGCACACGTAGAAGTCGAGCCCGGCGGCGCGGAACTTCGCCGTCTCGTCCATAAAGGGATGGTTGCCCTCGTAGCCCCAGTCGAGCGCGACGAGGTCGCGCGGCAGCTCGTCCACGAGCTCGGGGTGGCGCAGGATCACGTCGCCCCAGAACATGGGGCGTTTGCCGTGCTTCCGGGCGAGCGCGGCCACCTGCTTGAGGAAGTCGAGGTAGACGCGCCCTTCTCCGCGCGCGGCCACCGCCGCCGCGCTGCGGCCGTTGCCGAGCAGGTCGAAGGTCTCGTCGCAGCCAACGTTGAAGAGGCGCGAGCCAAAGTTCGGCAGCAGTTCGCCGTAGAGGCCGTCGAGGAAGGCGAGCGAGGCGGAATCCGTGGGGCACAGCGTGGTGGGATCCTTCTTGAAGCCGCCCCACGGCAGCGGCGCGCCGCCATGCGGCAGTTCCGCGAGGTGGTTGTAGGCGGGACGCGCGAGCCAGCGTTCGAGGTGGCCGAAGGAGTTCTGGTTCGGCACGAGGTCGATGCCGTGCAGGGCGCAGTCGGCGTCGAGCTCGCGGATCTCGGCGGGCGTGAGCGGCGAGGCGTTCGCCCACACCTCGCGGTGCGCGGAATAGGCGAAGGTGTGCTCGGTGTAGAGCTGCAGCTGGTTGTAGTTGAACTTCGCGAGCAGCTCCACGAGCAGATGCAGGGTGCCCATGGTCGGCACCTTGTCCCGGCTCACGTCGAGCATGTAGCCCCGCACGGCGAACATGGCGCGGCGTTCTCCTAGAAGAGCAGCATCTGCCCGGGCAGATCGCCGATCTTCTTGCGCGGCGCGCGCACGATGCGCGGCGCGTCGGGATTGAGGTCGTTGGCCTCGAGGTTCTCGAGGATCTGGTTCGCGCGCGAGACGATGGCCGGCGGCAGACCCGCCATCGCCGCCACGTGGATGCCGAAGCTGCGCTCCGCCACGCCCGGCGCAATGCGCCGCAGAAACACGAGCCGGCCGCCGTCCTGCTTCACGCGCACCGTGTAGTTCTTGATGCCGGGGAAGCGGTCCGCGAGATCCGTGAGCTCGTGGTAGTGCGTGGCGAAGAGCGTCTTCGCCTTGGTGGCGGCGTTCTCGTGCAAATACTCGGCCACGCTCCACGCGATCGAGATGCCGTCGAACGTGGAGGTGCCGCGCCCGATCTCGTCGAGCACGATGAGCGACTGCGGCGTGGCGTTGTTGAGGATGTTCGCGCACTCCTGCATTTCCACGAGGAACGTGGAGCGGCCGCGCGCGAGGTCGTCGCCCGCGCCAATGCGCGTGAACACGCGGTCGAGCGCGCCGAGGCGCATCCGCGCCGCGGGCACGAAGCTGCCGGCCTGCGCCATCACGGCGAGCGTCGCCACCTGGCGGATGTACGTGGACTTTCCCGCCATGTTCGGCCCGGTGATGAGCATCACCTGATCCGTGGTGCAGTTGAGATGGGTCGAGTTGGGCACGAACGGCTCGGCGTCGGGGAGCTGCTCGATGATCGGATGGCGGCCATCCACGATCTCGAGCGCATCGGAGTCGTCGACCGTCGGCCGCACGTAGCCGAGCGCGAGCGCGCGGTCGGCGAAGGCGAGAAGCGCGTCGAATTCGCCCACGGCGCGCGCCGTGGCCTGCACGGCGGCCGTACGCGCGGCGACCTGGCGCACCACGTCGCGGAAGAGATCCTGCTCGAGCGCGAACGCGCGATCCTGCGCGCCGAACACCTTCTGCTCGTACTCCTTGAGCTCGGGCGTGGTGAAGCGCTCCGCGTTCGTGAGCGTCTGGCGGCGTTCGTATTCGGGCGGCGCGCCCGCGGCCGCGGCCTTGGAGATCTCGATGTAGAAGCCGAAGATGCCGTTCTTGCGCACGCGCAGCGTCTTGATGCCCGTGCGCGCGATTTCCTTCGCCTGGTACTCGGCGATCCAGCGGTGGCCTTCCGTGGCGATGTTGCGCAGTTCGTCGAGCTGCGCATTGTAGCCGGGCGCGATGAGGTTGCCCTCGGTGAGCAGCACGTTGGGATTCTCGGCGATCGCGCGGTCGATGAGATCGACCACGGCGGTCTCGGGCGCAAGGCCGTCGCGCACGCGCACGAGCGTGGCGGGCGCGGCCTTGGCGTCGTCGATCAGCCCCGTGAGCAAATCGCGCACACCGGGAATGGGACGCAGCGAAGCGGCAAGGGCGCGCAGGTCGCGCGCGTTGGCGCGGCCGGAATCGACCTTCGCGATGAGGCGCTCCAGGTCACGCACGTCCGCAAGGCGCGCCTGGCCGGCGGAGAGGCGCGTGCGGTCGTGCACGAGCGCCTCCACGGCGTCGAGGCGCGCGTTGATCGCCTCGGGCTTGCGCAGGGGCTGGCGGATCCAGGCGGCCACGAGGCGCGCGCCCATGGGTGTGTGCGCCACGTTGAGCACGCCGAGCAGCGACGCTTCGCGCGCCACGCCGTCGCCCGGCAGCAGCGCGAGATGGCGGATCGTGCCCGCGTCGAGCGCGAGGAAGTCGGCCGACTCGCGCAGGCGTATGCCGCGCACATGGTCGACCGCGTGGCGCAGCGTGGTGTGCACATAGTGGAGCAGCGCGCCCGCCGCGCGCACGAGGTCGCTGCGGCCTTCGAGGCCGAAGCCGTCGAGCGCCGTGACGTTGAAGTGGCGCAGCAGCTCCTCGCGCGCCGCGTCGAGGTCGAAGGTCCAGGCGTCGGCGTAGGAGGCGGTCTGCGCGAGCGCGGCGAGCGGCGAGGGCGGCGCGGCGTCCTCCGCGTCGGGCTTGGGCAGCACGAGCTCGGCGGGCCGGTAGCGCGCGAGCGCGTCGGCGAGCTTCTCGGGCGTGGCGAAGCCCTCCACCGCGAACTCGCCCGTGGAAAGGTCGAGCAGCGCAAGGCCAAGCCCCGCCGCCGCGGCGATGAAGGTGTTGGCGTTCGCGTCCACGAGCCCGTCTTCGGTCACGGTGCCGGGGGTGACGATGCGCGTCACTTCGCGGCGCACCACGTGGCCCTTCTTGACGAGGCGCGGGTCTTCCATCTGGTCGCAGATCGCGGCCGTCTTGCCGGCGCGGATGAGCTTGGCGAGATAGGCGTCGAGCGCGTGGTACGGAATGCCGCAGAGCGGCGCGCCGCCGCGCTGCGTGAGCGTGGCGCCGAGAATGGGCGCGGCGATGATCGCGTCCTCGGAGAACATCTCGTAGAAGTCTCCGAGGCGGAACATCAGAATGGCGCCGGGCGGCAGGGTGTTCTTGATCGCCCGGTACTGCCGCTGCATCGGTGTGAGCTCGTCAGGCATCCGGCCAGAGCTCGTGCGCGAGTTCGCGAAGCTTGTACTTCTGGATCTTCTGCGAGGCCGTCATCGGGAAGATGTCCATGAAGTGGACGTACTTCGGGATCTTGAACCAGGAG
>CAVGKN010000049.1:0-6782 GCA_963629855.1 Lachnospiraceae bacterium | reverse complement strand
GACACGCTCTCCGCAAACGACGAGCTCTACTTCTACGACGGCGCCACCTATTATCGCTGGGTGCTGACGAATGGCGCGTGGGTGCCGACCGTGACGACGAAGAAGTCCAATGACGGGAAAACCGATGTCACGATGACCGCGCCCGGCGCCGACTACGCGATCGCGCGCGGCAAGGGCCTCTGGCTCGTGCGTCAGGATACGACGAAGGAAATCTGGCTCTACGGTCAGCATGATGCTTCGTCGGTCTCGGTTGAAGTCACGGCGGGCACGACGGATGCGCCGGCCTACACGCTGATCGCGAACCCGAACGCGGCCGACTACGATCTCAACACGCGGGGCGTGAAGGGCGCGGCGGGCGACAAGATCGTCTTTGGCGGCAGCGAGGGGCAGACGCTCTATACCTGCAGGACGTCGGGTGAATCGACGGTCTGGACGAAGATTGTTACGACGACGAAGACGATCGGAAAGCGGACGTCCACCGTGAAGGAGACTTCAACGGACGGGTGCACGATTCCAGCCGGTCAGGGCGCCTGGTACGTGAGCGTGGGCGGAAGCCCCACGATCTCCTGGTAGTCGCGAGAACGTGAAAGGAAACAGAGACATGACTTCGATGAAGAAGGTTCTGCTGCTTGCGGCGGTGGCTGTCGGCGCGTTGACGGGTTCGGCGGGCACGCTCTATTGGCAGGTCGGCGATTCGGGCTATACGGGCAGTGATGCCGCCTATGCGGCGCTGTATGCGACGACGGCGGGTTCGGATGCGGCCATGCTTGTCGATGGCGATTACAGCCTTGCAAATGGCAATACCGGGCCGTTCGCTTCCGATCTCGGTGAGACGACGGGTGCGACCTATTCGTTCTTCGTGGAACTGTACAACGCCTCCGGCGACACGGTTTTCGTGGGAGATTCGGCGAACTACGACACGCTGGTCTCTTCGGGCTATGTGTCGACCTCGGGCGTTCTGACGCCGACGTATGCGGGAGCGAGCTGGGCAGCCGTCCAGACGGGGTCCGTGCCGGAGCCGACGAGCGGCGTACTGCTGCTGGTGGGCGCGGGCATGCTCGCGCTGCGCCGTCGCCGTCGCGCGTAGGGCGTGGCGGATGCGCAATTGGGAAACCAATTGACGAACAAGGCGGGTCGGCGACGGCCCGCCTTCGCCATAATCGCAGGAGAGGACATCAATGCGGAAGTATTACGACGAGGATGACGAGATCGAGGCGCGCGCGGATCGACGCGAACAGTTCAAGGGAATGCCGGCGGAGCGTCTGGGCCGGCTTGACTTCGTGCTGGCGCTCGTGCTGGGCGTGCTGGCGTTTGCGGGGCTGACGTTCTTCGCATTTCCGGGGCTGAGCCCTGCGGCGTGGACGAGCGCGGTGGAGGCGGCGGGACTGCGTCCGCCCGCAGACGTCTTCCCGGGACTCTGGCGTGTGTTGGCGCATGCGCTCTATCTGGGTGGCGCGGCGTCGGGCACGGCGGCTCTGCCGTGGGCGGGGCATGTGTGCGTGGCGCTGACAGCCGGGGTGGCGTATCTCTTCCTGCGCACGCTGCTCGCGTTTCTCGTGCGGGGGCGTCTGCGCTATGCCGTGCGCCGCATCGTGGTGCAGCGCGTGGCGGCGGCGCTGGGCGCGCTCTTCTTCACGTGCGCGGATCCCGTGTGGACGGCCGGCCAGGCGTTTACGCCGGATGGGCTGCTGCTGCTGCTCACGCTCGTGCAGATGCTCTTTTTCGCGCTCTTTCTGCTGCAGGGACGGCTGAGGACGGGTCTTGTGGCGATGTTCCTCGCGGGCGCGTTGATGGCCGAGACGCCGATGGGACTGCTGCTGCTTGCGGGGTGCTGGGGCGCCTATTTGCTCGCGTACCGCACGGGTACGCTGTGCGAGAATTCGCCGCTGTTGAATCCCGTCTCGGGGGCGTCCGCCAAGTGGATGCTCACGGTGGCGTGGGCGTTCGGCGCGGGCGTGGTGATTGCGCTGAACTGCGTGACGTTCATGTCGATGGAGGGGCTTGCCGCGGCGGGTGGCACGGGCGGCGACCTGCCGCTCATGTACCTGCTGTGCTGGTGGGGGCGCGTGATGGGCGCGGCGAACGTGTTCGGCTGGGTGCTGGGTCTCGGCGTGTGCGCGCTGCCGTGTGCGTTGGCGGCGACGATGCTGCCGCGCGCGGTGGACGAGGAGCAGTTCATGCCCTACCACGTGGGCGCGGTGTTCTTCTTCGCGGGCGCACTCACGTTTGCGCAGCTCGCGATGCTCGCGCCGCTCTGGTTCTGGTCGTGGGCGGAGGCGGTGCAGATTCACTCGCCCTATCTTCATCAACTGTTCATGCTGTGCGCGGCGGCCACGGTCGTTTTCGCGCTCACCGTGCTGGGCTGCGACGCGGCGTGCCGCAATCACATGCGCCTCGCGGAGCAGCGCTTCGCGGATCTCGGCGGCGAGGGCGGCGGCGACGCCGCGACCGCGGTGGTCGGCACGAAGCGCGGCGGCTTCATCGTCTTCCTCGTGGTGGCGGCGCTGTTGACGGCGGGCGTGCTGCCGGGGCGCGCGCTCACGCGCACGCGCCAGATGCTCGCGCTCATCGAGGACTACGCGCAGGAGGTGGTCGCGGAGTGCGGCCCCGTGCAGTGGATCTTCACGGACGGCGCGTTCGACGCGCGCCTCGAGCTCGTATCCGCCGAGAAGGGCGGTTCGCTCAAGGCGCTCTCGATGATGTCCGCAAATTCGTCCTACGACCAGGCGGTGCGTACGCGTGGTGCGCGCGACGCGGAAGACCGCGCCACGCTCGCGATGGGTGCGCCGATGGCGCTGCGCAGCTGGATGCGCGACAAGCCGGCGCGCATGGCGGAGGCGGCCGTGCAACTGGGCTTCGAGCTCTGGAAGCGCGAAGGCCGCGAGCTGCCGGCGTGCTCCGGCGTGCTTGCGCGGCCAAGCGGCATGGACGCGGCGGACTGCGCCGCGGGCGTGACGCGCGCGACGGCGCTCGCCGACCGCATTCTCGACTTCTACGCTGCGGGCGGTCTCTCGAAGAGGGCGGGGCGTCGTCTGCGCGAGCTCTTCCTCTTCGCGCAGTGGCGCATCGCGCGCCTGGCCCGCATGCGCGCGGAACGCGCTGATCGCGCGGGCGACACCGCCGCGGCCATGAAGGACGTGAAGCTTTCCGACGCGCTCGACAAGTCGAACGAGTCGCTCACGAAGATTCTCACCGCGCTCGAGCGCGCGAAGACGACCACGCTCAAGCAGATCACGCCGCGCGAAGGTCTGCAGCTCGCGCTCGCTCGCGCCGACTTCGTGCTCGCCCGCCGCTATGGCGAGGTCATCCTCGAGGCCGACCCCGACGAGCCGGACGCGAACTTCGGCGTGGGCATGAGCTACTACACGCAGAAGCAGTGGGCGCGCGCGGAGGAGTATCTGCGGCGCTGCCTCGTGAAGAAGCCGCGCGAGCCCGCCGTGTGGAACAACCTCGCGATGGTCTGCCTCAACACGGCGCGCTTCGACGAGGCTGAGCGCCACGCGAAGAAGGCGCTCGAATTCATCCCCGAATCCGCCGAGGTGAAGGACACGCTGCGCGCGATCCGCGCGGCAAGAGCTGCGGCCGAAAAGGAGAAGAACGGGGCGAAAAAGGAGCCCGGGAAGCCCGCGGGACAGGCGGCGAAATGATTTTTTTCGCTTTTGGTCAGTTTCCGCTTGCATAAAATCCGAAAAACCGCTATTCTATAGGCGTTGCGCACGATGTCCGTTGCGCAAACTCAAAAAAAGGAACGAACAACATGGCTAAGAAAGAACCCGTCCCGACCACGAAGAGCGGTCTGATGAACGCGCTCGCCCTCGCCGGCGAGATCAAGAAGGCCCAGGCGGTCGCGGTCTATGAAAAGCTGATCGAGCTCGCCTACGAGGGCGCCCGTCAGAACGAGAAGGGCTGGGTGCTTCCCGGCCTCGGCAAGCTCCTCATCGCGAAGCGCGGCGCCCGCAAGGTCCGCAACCCGCTGACGGGCGAGACGATCAAGAAGCCTGCGTGCAAGGTCGCGAAGTTCCGCCTCGCGAAGGCCGCGAAGGACGCGCTCGTTCCGCCGAAGGCCCCGAAGGCCGCCAAGAAGTAAGACTTCTTCCAGCTTTCCCATACGGTCGCCCGTCTCATCGAGGGGCGACCGTTTTTTTCCTTGGCGCGGAAATCCGCAAGATATGGTAAACTAGTGGAAGCCTTTTTACAGTGGAGACGAGACACGATGGGACATTGCAAAGTGCGCATCCTTTTCGCCGTGCTGTTCGTGCTGGGCGTCTGCGCGGCGTTCGGCTGGGCCACTTGGCGGCAGTGGGGCGAGAATGCCGCGCTGCGCGACCGCGTGGCGGCGTTGGAGACGTCCGGCGCCGAGGCGGCGGCGGCGCGCGATCACGCCGAGGGCGAAGTCGCGCGGCTGCTGCGCGAGCGCGTCGAGTTCCTGAACGCGCAGGCGAAGGCGCGCGCCGAGCGCGATGCCTTCCGCGCGCGCGCCGGGCAGGCGGAGGCGGCGATGCAGGTGGCGACCTCGCGCGTGGCGCGTGTGGAGGCCGACCTTGCCGCGGCCACGCGCCGCGCCGATGCGGCCACGAGGCGGGCCGACACCCTGGCGAAGACGCTTGCCGCGCGCAAGGCCGAGGCCGCGCGCACCCAGAATCCCCTGATCGACGTCGAGTCCCTTGATTCGCTTCTGAAGCAGACCGACAAGGCCCTGCGCAAATAACCTCTACCGTTCGTCCGATGACAGATTTCACACTTGACACGCTTCACAGCCTTTCCGCCGGAGAACGGTCGATCGCCTTTCTCTACACCGTCATTCCCGGCAGCCATACGCTCTCCACGCTGGAGGACTACGTGCGCGTGGCGACGGGGCGCGAACCGAACACGGCGGCGCTCGAAGGCATTGTGCGGCGGCTCGTCGCGGCGGGCGTGTTCGCGGCGTCCGATTCGGCGAAGGGCGTGCAGGACGCCGCTTACCGGGTCAATGGCACGTTCGCGCCCAATGCCCTGCTTGCGCTCGTGCAGGAGGCGACGAAGCGTGGCTGGTGGCCGGCGCCGCGCATCATCGCGGGCGGCCTCGCCGGCTCGTGGCTGGGCAGCGAATTCCCCTACGCCATGCGCAACTGCGTGGACTCCACCCAGGTGTGGCAGGTGGCCGAGACGCTGCGCACCATTCTCGTGGGCGGCGTGAGCACGGCGTTCGGCGTGCCGCCGGGCGCGCGCTATCCGATCATGTCCGTGCACGTGGCGGCCGTCACGCATCTGCTTGACCTGTTGGGCGACGAGGCCGTGCTGCCGGGCGACAATCTCTCGCCGCGCGCGCTTGGAAGTCTGCTGCCGGTGATGCTCGAGCTTGGCTTCGTGCGCGGCGTGGACATCCGGGCGCTGCTGGAGACGGCGCACGCGCTCGTCGCGATTCCCGGAGCGATGTCCTCCCAGAACCTTCTCTGCGTCTGCTGTGCACTGTGCGTGTGGACGGGCCGGCGTGACCTGCTGCGCGGCTTCGCGGGTTTTGTGCCGGTCGATTCGCCCGCCGAGCGCTTCGCCGTCCTCTGCCGCGACGTCTTCGAAGACCGCTTCGAGGAGGCGGAGGCGGCCTTTGCGGAAATGGCGGACGATCTGCGCGGTGCTTGCCTGGCGGAATTCTCCACGCCCGTGTGGCTGCTCGGCTACACGCTTGCCCTGCGGGAAGGGAGCGAGGGGGCTCTGAGCACCGTGAACTACGTGCAGGAAATCCGCCGCGAGCTGCCGCTCTCGCCCGACTGGCATCCGCTGGCGCGGCAGACGTTCGCGGAGGCCCGCCGGGAGCGCGTGCGCTTCGTGCAGGCCGTGACGGGCGGCGCCCTGCAGAAGAACGGCACCGCCGCCGCCATTCTCACGCGCGACGAACGCGATCCGCTGCAGACGACGCGGCGTTTCTTCCTGGCCGGCTATCCCACGCTCGCCGCCCTGTTCGCGGCCAACGTGCGCGCGGCGCTGCCGGGGCTGAAGCAACTTGCGGAGTTCGAGGCGATTCTCGTGAGAAACCGCGCAGTGCGTCTGCTTCGGACGACCGCGGTGGCGCCGGCGTGGAAGAAGGCCCTGGACGCGATCGACTCCTATCTGGCGAAGACGGGCACCGTCAACCGCATCGACACGGCGCCGAACGGCACGCTGGGCTGGGAACTGACGCTCGTGCCGGAGTCCGAAAAGAACGACGATGGCTCGTGCTTCTGCCAGTGCCCGCGCCTCGTGCCCACCTATCGCGGTCCGCGCGGCGCGGAGGATGGACGTTCGGATCATCTGCTCACGCTGCGGGCGCTCACCTCCGCGAAGTATCGCGAACTGCTCACGCCCGGCGACGAGGACGTGCTGCACACGCTGCTACGGGCTGGCTATGACGCACACGTTGCCGACCATGTGCCGAGCGAGGCGCTGGACGCGCTGTGCGGTCATCCGCGCCTTGTGGAGCGCGACGCGCGTGCGGCGGCGGGGCGGCACACGCCCATGACGCTCACGCGCACACTTTGCACACTGACCGTTTCGCGCACGCCCGATGGGGAACTCGTGCTCAAAATGCCCACGTGGATTGGCAAGGCTCTTTCGAATGTGTTCGCAATTCGCCGCGTGGAATCGGGCGCCTACGAATTCATACCGCTTCCGAAGACCGTGCGCGCCGTTGCGCGTGTGCTCGCGGAACATGGCGAGAAGGGGCGGCTCACGGTGCCGCGCGAAGGCGTGGCCACGGCGCGCGCCGTGCTGGAGAAGCTGTCGCGCGAGATGGCTATAAGTGGAGATTTTGAGGGGGGGGGGGGGGG
>CAVGKN010000048.1:0-6913 GCA_963629855.1 Lachnospiraceae bacterium | reverse complement strand
GGCCGGTGTTCCAGAGCTTGCAGCTGGGACAGAGGATGTTGCACAGCGCCTGCAGGTAGACGTAGCGCACGGTGACGTCGGGATCGTCGGCGGGATCCTGGCCGGCGGCGAGCAGTTGCACGGCCTTCTCCATGGGCGCCTTCATGTTGCGCAGCATTTCGCGGCCGCGGCCGAGCTTGGCCTTGGCCTCGTCCTGGATGAGCTCGAGGGCGTCGAAGCGGCGGGAGATGTCGAAGCCGAGCGAACTGGCGGCCTCGGCGGTGGCCCACACGTCGGCGAGGCGTTCGGTGACGTCCTCCTTCATCTGCAGGCCCTGCTGGTAGCGGGGCGAGGTCTCCTCCACGCCCGCGGCGCCGCGGAAGCGCGTGCGCTGGTAGCGGATCACGGGTTCGACGGCGCTCATGAGCGAGCCCGCGCCCATCACGCCCACGCCCACGCGCGTCTTCGAGAACACCTGGGCGATGATCTCGCTGTGGGCGAGGCGCGGCACGATCTGGCCGTCCACGATGTCGTAGCCGCCGATGATGCGCGAGGCGGGCACGACCACGTCGATCACGGGGTCGCCCGTGTTCGAGAGCTGGTGCACGCACTTGAGCGTCTGCGCGCCGCGGTCGAACTTGCCGGGGTCGGTGGCCTCCACCACGACCATGCACGAGCCCTTCACGCGCGGGTCGCCCGAGTTGACGGCGATCGTCACGTAGTCGGCGATGGCGATGTTCGTGATGAAGCGGCCGCGCTTCTCGATGCGCAACTTCGGCTCCTCGCCGTCCTTCCACTCCGCCACGGAGACGCGGCCGCACAGCACGCCCGTATCCACGCCCACGTAGGGCAGCGGCTCGGTGAGCGCGAAGGAGCCGCGCCACGTCTTGCCGCTCGGGTTGCCGGGCGCGCACAGCGACATGTAGCGCTGCTTCTGCTCGGGCGTGCCGAGCTCGGCGATCGGACCCATCGCGAGCGCGTTCACGAACGAGCTCGTGGCCGCGCCGTTGTCCACCCACGCGGTCTCGTAGGTGAGCAGCGATTCGGCGAGGTTGCGCGGCCCGTCGAAGAGGCCGCCGCAGTCGGCGTTGAGCGTGGCGGCCGTGACGCCGCTCGCGTCGAAGGCGTCGAAGAGCTGCTGCTTTTCGGGCGTCCAGTCATGCGTCTTGCGCTGGCCGTCCGCCACGAGCTTGGCCACGAGGCCGCGGGCGACGCCGCGCGCGCCGGCAATGGCCATCTGGATGTCGTAGCGCTCGGCGAAACGCCACATGATCTGGCGCACTTCGTCGCCGGGAAGCATCTTCATTGTCGCCCGTTCGGATTCCTGCATGGTGTGTCTCCTTTGGTTGCTAAGAAAGAAAAATCAGTCGAGCTTCGCGATCTGCGCGCCCGGAAATTCCGCCATGAGCCGGTTCAGCTTCGGATCGTCCACGATCTTCCGGCGCTCCTCGTCGGTGAGGACATGTTTCGGCACTGATTGGGACTCATCCTTCTCTGAAGTGCTTGGTGCTTGGTGCTGAGTGCTTGGCGCTTGGTGCTGAGTGCCTGGTGCTTGGTGCTGAGTGCTTGGTGCGGGGGCAGAAGGAAGAGATCCTGCTGATGGCGCGGTGGGCGCGAGGGTGACGGGCAGACCGGCGCGGAGGTCGCGCACGGCGCGCATGAGCTCCTCCACCGAGGCGACCGTGGCGATGCGCGAAGCGCGGATCAGCGACATCTCGATGAGCGTGCGCACGCTGAGCACGCGGCGCAGCTTGTCCTGCATTTCCGCAAGCGTGTCGGCGATGCGGAAAAGGCGCGGCCCGGGGCAGAGCTTCGCCTGCGCGGCGAGCGTCTTGATCTGGTCGGGCGTCGCCTCCAGGCCGTTCTCCTTGTCGCCGAGCGTCTGGTAGACGAGCAGGTTGCGGAAATGCTGCATGAGCTCGGCGGCGAGGCGGCGCATGTTCTTGCCCGCGGAATCGAAGGCCTCCACGGAGCGCAGGATCGTGGCGGCGTCGCCCGTGAGGATCGCGCCGGCGAGGCTTTCGAGCGCCTGGCGCGAGACGAGGCCGAACACGCCGAGCGCGTCGTTCTCGGTGATGTGGTCGCCCGTGAAGGCGATGAGCTGGTCGAGCGAGCTGAGCGCGTCGCGCATGCCGCCCTCCGCGCCGCGCGCGATGGCGAGC
Source organism: Lachnospiraceae bacterium (assembly GCA_963629855.1). GTDB lineage: Bacteria > Verrucomicrobiota > Kiritimatiellia > RFP12 > UBA1067 > RUG572. Next base: position 4,772 of record CAVGKN010000048.1, on the reverse strand, counting down.
AGTGCGTCCTCGTCCGCCGAGATGCCCTCCTTGTCGCAGATTTCGCGCAGACGACCCACGATCTGGTGCGTCTGGATGCGACGCAGGTCGAAACGCTGGCAGCGCGAGACGATCGTGGCGAGCATCTTGTCGCCTTCGGTCGTCGCGAAGATGAACTTCACGTAGGGCGGCGGCTCCTCGAGCGTCTTGAGGAGCGCGTTCCACGCCGCGCCCGAAAGCATGTGACATTCGTCGATGATGAAGATCTTGTAGCGCGAGGCCACGGGCTTGAACTGCACCGCGTCGATGATCGGCTTGACGTCCTCGACCTTGTTGTGCGAGGCGGCGTCGAGCTCGGTCACGTCGATGGAGCGGCCGGCGGCGATCTGCACGCAGTTCTCGCACGTGCCGCACGGCTCCACGCCGTTGGGATGCGTGCAGTTGAGCGCCTTGGCGAGAATGCGCGACGTCGTGGTCTTGCCGATGCCGCGCGACCCGATGAAGAGATAGGCGTTCGCGATGCGGCCGCTTGCAATGGCGTTGCGCAGCGTGCGCACCACGTGCTCCTGGCCGACGACGTCGGAGAACGTCATCGGGCGGTACTTGAGCGGCAAGGCCACGTGCAGCGGCTTCTCGGTCTCCATGATCAATCCCCTTCCACGCGGTCAGCGCCGCCTACCACTTCGTGGGGTTCTGGCCGTAGTCGCCTTCGCGCCGGCCCTTGAAGCTCGGCCGGTCGCGCCGCGCCTTGTGCGCGTTCGCCGGATGCACAAACTTCTTCTTGCCATGCTCGTGCGGCGCACCGTCGCCAAAGGACTTGCGCTCGCCAAACGGCTTGCGCGGGCCCTTGCGGTCGTCGGAGAAGCGGGCGCCGGGATGGCGCATGTTGCCCTTCTGATTGCGCGCGCCGCCGCGGATCCACGGCGCCTGCGGCAGTCCCTGATCCTGCTTGCCCGTCTTGCGCTCGGCGGCCTCGGAGTGGAACGGCTGGTCGCGGTCGATGGGGATCGACTTGCGGATGTAGCGTTCCACGGCCTTGAGCAGATTGCGCTCCTCGGGCGAGACGAACGAGATCGCCACGCCGCTTTCGCCCGCGCGCGCCGTGCGGCCGATGCGGTGCACGTAGCTCTCGGTCTCCACGGGCAGCTCCATGTTCACCACGAGGTCGATGTCCGGCACGTCGATGCCGCGGCTGGCGATGTCGGTGGCCACGAGCACGCGCATCTTGCCGGCCTTGAACGCGGCGAGCGCGCGCGTGCGCTGGTTCTGCGTCTTGTCCGAATGGATCGCCGCCGCCGTGATTTCGGCGCGGTTGAGCTTCTTCTCCACGCGGTCGGCGCCGTGGCGCGTGCGCGCGAAGACGATCACGCGGTTCCACTCGGGATGCTCCTGCAGCAGGTGGATGAGCAGATTGTCCTTGTTGCCCTTCTCCACGCACATGCACTTCTGGTTGATGCGCTCCACGGTGGGCGTCTCGGGCGAGATCATCACCTGCACGGGATCGAACACGAGCTCGCCGGCGAGCTTGAGAATCTCGGGCGACAGCGTGGCCGAGAAGAAGAGCGACTGGCGCGCCTTGCCGTCGACGCCGTGCGCCGTGGCGCCGGCGGCGACCTTGTTCGGCGGCAGCTTGGAGATGATGCGCTTGATGTCGGGCAGGAAGCCCATGTCGAGCATGCGGTCGGCCTCGTCGAGCACGAAGAGCTCCACCTTGTCGAGGAACACGACGCCCTGGGTCATGAGGTCGATCAGGCGGCCGGGCGTGGCGATCACGGTCTCGGCGCCGCGCTGCAGCGCCTTCACCTGCGGGAACTGCGACACGCCGCCGAAGACGACCGCGAACGGCAGCCCCGTGTACTTCGAGAACTTCGCCACGTTCTCCGCCGTCTGCGCCGCCAGCTCGCGCGTGGGCGAAAGCACAAGCGCGCGCGGATGCCCCGCGCCGCCCTTCTCCGTCGCCTCCGGCGCGGCGTCCTTCTCCTGCAGCAGCCGGTGCAGGATCGGCAGCATGAACGCCGCCGTCTTGCCCGTGCCCGTCTGGGCGCAGCCGATCAGGTCGCGCCCCTCGAGCAGAAACGGAATCGCCTTCTCCTGGATCGGCGTGGGCACGGTGTAGCCCACTTCGCCGATCGCGTGCTGCAGCCGCACGTCGAGCTTGCCGAACACGTTCGCCTCGTAGGCCGCCGGCGGCGGCGTGGACGGCAGCGCGGGCGCCTGCACGGCCTCCTCGCGCTCCGCGAGCCCGGGATGACGCGGCCCGCGACCGCCAAAGTGCCGCTTCTTGTGCTTGTTGAAAAACGCCGGCTTTCCGCTCCGGAAACCCTTATCTCCGCTGTGTGGCTGATGTGGACGCATAAACTAGACCAAAAACTCTGAACTTCGTTTGCGCCCCCCAGTATAGCATTTTCAGGCCGTCCCCGCAAGAAAATGGTCGCGGCGTCAGCGGCGACCGAGGTTGCGGTCGGCGAAGTCGAGCATCCACGTCCAGTCGTAGGCGGAGATGCCGTGGCGTTCCGAGCGGCGCACGTAGCCGAGATGCGGACCGATCGCCGACGTGTCGAAGTTGGCCGGCCAGTCGACCTTGGGCAGACCCGCGCCGCGCAGCAGCTCCCACACGGGACTCGCCGCGCGCAGGGCGAGGAATTCGCCCTCGGTGTCGAACGGCTGCTCGTTGAAGCCCTGCACGAGCAGCGCGCGCGGCGCCACGCAGGCCAGAAAGAGATGCTGGTCGAACGGCATCGTCTTGTGCGGCTCCTTCGCGTACTTCGCGTAGGCCACGCAGTACCAGTGCGTGAAGGAACGGTTCTCGGTGGAGACGTTCTCGCCGTAGTCGCGCTTGGCAAGCGGCGCGCCGCCGCCGCCCGTCTGGTTCGGCACGCACACGGCGAAGCGTTCGTCGCGCGCCGCCGCCACGAGGGCCGACTTGCCGAGACGCGAACAGCCCGTGACCACGGCCTTCGTCGCGTCGATCTCGGGAATGCGTTCCGCGAGATCGAGGCCGCGCGAGAGCGCCCACGCCCACGCGCCGATGGAGGTGGTGTTGTCCGTGCGCTTCGGGTCGCGCGGCCCCCAGAGCGCGAACACGCCCGTGTAGGCGAAGGGGTTCTGCCGGTACTTGGGCAAAGGCTCGCTGCGATCCGGGTCGGGCGAGATCTCGCCGTAGCACGCACTCATCACGGCATAGCCGCGCGCGAGGATCATGCCGAGCGGGAACACCGTGTCGGCGTTCGGATTCTGCATGATGCCGCGCGTCTTGTCGGTCATGCGGTAGGTGCCGTCCCGCTTGCCCCAGCGGCACCAGGCCGTCTGCACGGGAATGTCCTTGTCCGGCACGAGTTCGAAGTTGCCATGGTAGTTGAGGAACGAAATCACGGGCACCTTGCCCTTCGCGTAGCGCGGCAGCCACACGATCCAGTTGAGGCACGGCCCCGTCTTGTCCGCCGTGAACCACATCTTGTACTGGCGGCGGATCGCGAAGCCGGCCGCGGCGCCGACCTTCTCGTCCGCGAGTTCGGTGACCAGGACCTTCGGCGCGGGCGGCTCCACGCCGTACATCTCCTTCGCGAAGAGGTCGAGAATCTCGCGCCGGCGCTGCGGCCACGTCTCCTTCGTCACCTTGCGCCCGTCGATGAACGTGAGCGGATCCTCGAGCGTGTAGGGCGGGATCTTCGCCTTATTGTAGTTCGAGTTGTGCACGTACACGTCGCGATCCTGCGCGTGCACCGTGGTGCCTTCCTTCGGCGCCGCCCCAAGCCCCGCCATCGCGCAGAGCGCGCCCAGGGCTACCATCATGTTCTTCGTCCGCATGGTCATATCAGTTCCCTTCCTTGCCTACTGCTTGGACACGCCTGCGGGGCAGGCCGACAGGACAACCCGGAAGCCGATGTAGCGGCCGCGAGCGGAGGTCGAATTGGTGGTACGTTGGGCAGCGCGGCAATCACTGGCGCCGCAAGCCCAGCCCCCGCCCCGTATCACACGATTACTCCCCCCGGTCGTGTTCACGGCGCCATCCCGTTTCGCGATGTCCGCCACATACACGTCGAGACAACACTCCCACACGTTGCCGTGCATGTCGTAGAGTCCCCAGCTGTTCGGCGTGTAGGAACCCACGATCGCCGTGCCGTTCGTCACGCCAAAGGATTCATCGACGACGGTGTTCTTTCCATTGGCATCCAGCCCCTTGCCGCCATTGTAGTAGACACGTCCGAGATGGGAGAGGTTCGGATCCTTGTCGGACGAGAGCAGCGCCGAACCGTCGCCCCAGTAGCCCGTACCGTGCCCCGCCCGGCAGGCGAACTCCCACTGCGCCTCGGAGGGCAGATCGAATGCAAGCCCCGTCTTCGCGCGGAGCAGTCCGAGGAACGACTTCGAGTTCGGGTCGGCGGGATAATAGAAGGCGTTCGTCGATGTATTTTTGTCCGCTTCCGAAAAGCGAATGTCGTTGTATGAAACACATTCCACGGGACGCATCGCTCCTTCCGTCCTATATTTGGACGGCGTCACACGGGCCGTTTGAATGAGCGCCCACTGCGACTGCGTCGTCTCGAAGACGGCCATGAAATAGTTGTCCGTAAGCGTGACCGTGTGTGTCGCCTCGCGCTCGTCCGCGTCCTCCCGCCCATAAGCGTCCTCGTATTCCGTGCTCCCCATCGTCCACTCGACGCCCTTGGCGGGAATCTTGCGCATCACGAGCTTCGAAAGACGATAGTCGGGATTCTTCTGAATCCCGCCCGGCAAAAACTCGACGGCGGGGTAGTAGGTCTCGGAATTCGCCACGGCGTTCGAGGCGAGGT
>CAVGKN010000047.1:0-6916 GCA_963629855.1 Lachnospiraceae bacterium | reverse complement strand
CCCGGCGAAGACGCGCCACAACGAGGTCGCGCCGGCGCAGTTCGAGCTCGCGCCCACGTTCGAGGACCTCAACCTCGCCGTGGACCACAACATGCTCATCATGGAAGTGCTGCGCCGCACGGCCGAGCGCAACGGCCTCGTGTGCCTGCTGCACGAAAAGCCCTTCGCCGGCGTGAACGGCAGCGGCAAGCACTGCAACTGGTCCATCGCCTACGGCGGGCGCAACCTGCTCAACCCCGGCTCGAACCCGAAGGAGAACGCGATCTTCCTCACGGTGCTCTCCGCCGTGGTGCGCGCGATCGACCTGCACGCCGACCTGCTGCGCGCCTCCACCGCGGGCGCGGGCAACGACCATCGCCTCGGCGCGAGCGAGGCGCCGCCCGCGATCATCTCCGTGTTCCTCGGCGACGAGCTCAGCGCCGTCATGCGCGAGATCGAGACCGGCAAGGCCGAGAAGACCTCCGGCCGCGCCCAGCACATCCAGATCGGCGTGGACGCCCTGCCGCCGCTGCCGGCCGACACGACGGACCGCAACCGCACCTCGCCCTTCGCCTTCACGGGCAACAAGTTCGAGTTCCGCGCCCCCGGCGCCTCGCACAACTGCGCCATGAACCAGATCGTGCTCAACACCATCGTGGCCGAATCGATGGACGCGATCTCGGACAAGATCGAGGCCATGCCCGGCGACTTCAACGCGAACCTGCAGGCGCTGCTGCAGCGGCTCATCCGCAAGCACAAGCGCGTGCTCTTCAGCGGCGACGGCTATGCCGCCAACTGGCCGGAGGAGGCCGCGCGCCGCGAACTGCCGAACCTCGCCGACACGCCCGCCGCCATCGCGCCCCTCTGCGACGCCGCCAACCAGGCGCTCTTCGCGAAGTACGGCGTCTTCACGCGCACCGAGCTCAAGAGCCGCCACGAGATCGCCCTCGAGGACTACGAGCGGCGCATCCGCATCGAGGCCGGCGTGGCGCTCGAAATCGCGCGATCCATGATCCGCCCCGTGGTGGCCGACGAATTCTCGAAGCTCGCCACCGCCATCTCGCTCGCGAAGAAGGACGGCCTCAAGGTCGGCGTGACCGGCATCAAGTCCCTCTCGCTCAAGCTCGGCGCGGGCCTCGACGACCTGCACGTGAAGTGCGAACGCCTCGACAAGGCCCTCTCGCGCGGCACCGCCGCCGAACAGCGCACGGCGATGGACGACCTGCGCCACACCGTGGACGCGCTCGAATACCTCGTGGACGACAGCCGCTGGCCGCTGCCGAAGTACCGCGAAATGCTTTTCATCTACTAGGAGAATCGACATGGCGGACGAAACTTGCACTCATGACTGCAGCTCGTGCGGCGCCTCCTGCGCGTCGCGCACGGAACAGCAGAAGAAACCGGACTTCCGCGCCCCGCTGAATCAGTGGTCGCGCGTGGGCAAGGTCATCGCCGTGGCGAGCGGCAAGGGCGGCGTGGGCAAGAGCCTCGTCACGAGCCTGCTCGCCGCCGCCGCCGCGAAGCGCGGCCTCAAGACGGCCATTCTCGACGCGGACATCACCGGGCCCTCGATCCCGCGCGCGTTCGGGCTTTCGGGCGGCACCACCCAGGGCGAGAACGGCATCCTGCCGTGTGTCTCCGCCGGCGGCGTGCGCGTGATGTCGCTCAACCTCCTCGTCGAGAATCCGGGCGATCCCGTGGTGTGGCGCGGCCCCGTCATCGCCGGCGCCGTGAAGCAGTTCTGGACGGACGTCTACTGGGACGACGTCGACATCATGTTCGTGGATATGCCGCCCGGCACCGGCGACGTGCCGCTCACCGTCTTCCAGAGCCTGCCCGTGGACGGCGTGGTGATCGTGGCCTCGCCGCAGGAGCTCGTGGGCCTCATCGTCGAGAAGAGCGTGCGCATGGCGGAGATGCTCGAGAAGAAGGTGCTCGGCCTCGTCGAGAACATGAGCTACCTCGTCTGCCCCGACTGCGGCCGCACGATCGAAGTCTTCGGAACGAGCCGTGCGGACGAGCTCGCGGCGCGCCACGGCATTCCGCTCGCGTGCCGGCTGCCGATCGACCCCGCGTTCGCGACGGCGGTCGACCGCGGCGCCGTGGAGACGCTCGACTGCCCCGCGCTCGCGCCGCTCGTGGAGGCGTGCGTCAAGGGGGTGGCATGATCCGCAACGCCGTCGAATTGAAGGACGTCTGCGCGCGGCTGAAGAGCGAAGGCCTCGTCGCGCTCGACACCGAATTCGTCTGGCGCAACACGAACCGTCCGCTGCTCTCCCTCGTGCAGATGGGCACGGCGGACGGCACGTGCTGGGTGGAGGACTGTCTGCTGGCGCTTGACCCGGCGCCCCTCGCGGCGTTGCTGGGCGACGAAACCGTGGTGAAGGTGCTGCACGACGCGCACCAGGATCTCGACCACCTCTTCCACTACACGGGCGCGAAACCCGTGAACGTGTTCGACACGCAGCTCGCCGCCGCGTTCGCGGGGCTGCCCGCGATGATGTCGCTGCAGAAGCTCGTGCAGGAAGCCGCCGACGTGGGACTCGCCAAGACGGAGACGACCACGGACTGGTCGCAGCGGCCGCTCACCGAGGCGCAGCTTTCCTATGCGCTCGACGACGTGCGCTATCTCGGCGAGGTGCGCGCGGAACTGCTCAAGCGGGCCGATGCGCTCGGCACGCGCGCGTGGCTTGACGAGGAGATGGCGCGCTACGACGATCCGTCCCTCTACGGCGATTCCGATCCCGACACCGTGTGGCGCCGCGTGAAGTGCGGCCGCACGCACCTCGACCGGCGCGGCTACGCCATTCTGCGCGCGCTTGCGGCCGTGCGCGAGACGAAGGCGCGCGACTGGAACCTGCCGCGCCTGTGGCTCGCGGACGACGCCTCGCTCGCCGAGATGGCCGCCGCGGGCGAGACGACCGCGTGGAAAATGCGCTTCCGCCATCGCCTGCACAACCGCGGCCAGCGCGACACGCTCGCGGAAGCCTATGCGGCCGCCGCCCGCGCCGCGCAGGCCCTGCCCGAGGAGGACTGGCCGGACGATCCGCATCCGCGCTACCTCGACGAGGTCGTGGCCGCCGCGGACGACGCGCTCGAGTTTCTGCGCGCGCGCGCCCAGGAGGTGCACGTGGAGTCCACCGTGGTGGCCAACCGCGCCACGCTCACGGCATTCGTGGACAATCCCGACGACGAAACGAACCCGCTTGCGCGCGGCTGGCGCTACGACGTCTTCGGCCGCGAGATCGCCACCCGCTTCGCCGTGCCCTGAGGAGAACGCAAGATGAAGATCGAAGTCGATGAAGAAGTTGCGGCGATGAAGACCGCGATCCGCAATTCGATGCGGATTCGCCGGCGGGCGATCGACGCGGCCACGCGGGCGCGCGCGGCGCAGACGCTGTGCACGACGCTGCTCGCGCGCAAGGACGTCAAGACCGTGATCGAGAATTTCGGCACGGTCGCCGTCTACTGCGCCACGCCGGAGGAGATCGACCTTTGGCCCTTCATCGAGGCGCTGCGGGGGTTCCACCAGCCTCTCGCGATGCCGTTCTGGGACGAGAAGGCGCAGCGCTACGCGCTCGCCCGCTACGAGCTCCTCACGCGCCTCGTCAAGGGGCCGCACAACATCCTCGAGCCCGCCGCGCCGCCACGTCATCGCGTCTCGGCCAAGGAGATCGGCCTCTGGATCGTGCCCGGGCTCGCCTTCACGGCAAATGGCTATCGCCTCGGCTATGGCGGCGGCTGGTACGACCGTTTCCTGGAAAAGGCCGACTTCGACGCCGTCTCCCTCGGCGTCGGCTTCGCCTGCCAGCTCGTGGACGAACTCCCCGTCGACCTCCACGACGAGTGCCTCTCCGACGTCGTCCTGGTCTAGGGCGCGTTCTCCCTCTACGCCGACTGCGAATTGCGCAGGCGCAGGGGCGAATTGGCCATTGACGATAGGTCGGTCGGTATGGTATACTGCGCCCTGTAAAACTTGCTTGAAGGAGTAAGGATCTGAAAAAAAATGAAAAAGACAAACCGCGATATTTTGCGCCATAGACTTGTCGTCTTTGCGGCCACTGCCCTGACCTTCTGCGTGTGTGTGCAGGGGGCGACGCCGCCTGTTGTGACCTGGGCGTCGTATCCCGTGCGAGGAGGCGAACACGTGGTCGTGCATGGCGGCGACTGGGGGGAAAAGCCGCGCATCGTGTTGGGCGATGCGACGGTTCCCGCCACCGTCCTCTCCGATACGGGGTTGGCGTTTCCGTTTCCCGGCGGCGAGGAGGCGATTGCCGAAGGGCGCGTGGTGAATGCGGCGGGCGCATCCCGTCCCTTTGCGTTGAACGTGCCGACGCCGTGGTGGCTGCAGGGCGATGATGGCGATGCGTCCACGCCCGGCGGCACGCTTCGGATCTTTGGGCGCGCGCTGGCGCCGTCCACGCCTGGCGCCCGCGCGGCGAAGTCCCGCGTGCGGCTGGGGGAGCGCGAGCTGGCGCTTGAGCGCGCGGATGTCTGGAGCCTTGACGCCCGCATTCCGGCGGATCTGGCGCCGGGCGACTATCCCGTGTTCGTGAGCAACGGACTCCCCGGAGGCCGCGAGTGGTATGCGGCGGGCACATGGACGGTTGCGCCGCGGCGGGCGGTGTGGAAGGACGACCGCTTCAACGTGAAGGACTACGGCGCCGTGGCGAATGACGATGGTGACGATTCTTCCGCCTTCGAGGCCGCTTGTGCGGCGGCGGCGAAGAATGGCGGCGGCACGGTCTTCGTGCCGGCGGGGCGCTACATCATGCGAGGCACACTGCGTCTTTCGCCGCACGTGCTTCTCAAGGGCGAAGATCGTGCCTTGTCGCAGATCTGCTGGCTGGATACGATGACGCCGCCCGAAAATCTGATCGAGGGTACGCATTCCTTCGGCATCCACGATCTGTTCATTTCCTCCGGACAGTACCGCAACGGCATTGCGGCCGTCAATGACATGACGAAGGCCGACTGTCTGAAGACGACCCGCGGCACGTTGACGCACGACGTTTCGCTCAAGCGCCTGCGGATCATGCTGGTCTCCGATCAGTGGCGGGACGGCGACCGTGCCACGTTCATGAAGCGCTACACCATGCCCGGCACGGGCATTCTGCTCCGCAACTGTCGGCGCGCCGAGATCGACGACTGCGTGCTCTACAGCGACAAGGATGCGATGCGCACGATGTTCTTCATCATCACGGGCGACTACGTGCGTATGGCCAACTGCCATATCGCGGGCAGCGGCTGGGCCGTCTTCGGCGGCGACCGCGTCATCTTCGAGAACAACGACGCCAACAACTGCACCTACTCGATCAGTTCGGTGTGCCGGCGTATGTTCTGGAGTCGGAACCGCCAGACTGCGCTCTTCACGAACAACCGCGAAGCCGTCACGCATGATGGCGCCTTTACGGCCTGGTACGCGAAGAAGCGCGGCACGCTCGGTTCGGCCTCGGGCGTGGTCAAGGGAACGCATGTGAGCCTGACGCTGCCGCCGAATATCGTGATGCGCGGTCTGGGTAAGCAGAAAGAGCGTGCCACTGCCGATTGGTCGGGATACGAACTGCAGATCGTCGATGGACGCGGCGCGGGGCAGACGCGCGAGATCGTGTCCATGCATGGTTTTGCGGACATCACGCTCGACCGTCCCTTCGATCTCGCTCCGGATGCGACCTCGCAGTTTCTGGTTGTGGCCGAACGGCGCCATTTGCTCTACGTGGACAACGACATCGAGGATGCCGGTGTGGCCATTCAGCTGTATGGCGGCGTGACGGATTGCGTGCTGGCGCGGAATCGCTGTCGGCGCGCGGGCGGTCTCCATGGTGAAGGGCGCGACTATTATGGATTCCTGACGTGCTGGTACATCCAGTTCATCGAAAACGTCATCGAAGAGGGCAACTGCCATCGCAAGGATATCGGCACGGCCTTCTCGGGCGTGGGCACGAGTCTTATCGGTGCGCTGCCCTGCAACGTCGGCTGGCCGCTTTCGCAGTCGTATGCCCTGCGGCGGAATGAGATTTGGTCGAATGGCTTCCTGTACGTTCCCGTGAAAAACGCCGTCGTGGAAGGCAATGCCGTACGGCGGTCTTCCGTGGGCATCATAGGTCGGCGCGAGCAGACGTCGCTCTATCTTGCGAACAATGCATTTACGGACGTGGACAAGCCCTACTGTGAGCTTGACGGGGCGCATTTCGCGACGGAGGCCGATGCGCAGGGCGTATCGCCGCAGCGCGCGGTGAATGGCAAGACGAAATGACGACACCCGATCTGGCAGCGGAACGGTTACGGCTGGAGCGCGAGGCTCTGGCCGTGGAACGCGAGCGTCTTGCGTCGGCGCGCGCCCACGCGGCCGCCGAAGCACGGCTCACACAGGCGCCGCGTCCCGTGCTGATGGGCGTTTCCGTGACGCTGCTTGCGCTGCTCTGCTTCGCGGGCGGTTTGCTCACGGGAATCGCCGTGATGGAAGGGCGCCAGCAGCGCCAGCGCGAACAGCGGCTCTCCCGCGCGCTGTCGCAGCTCGACACGCTGACGGGCGAGGCGGGCACGAACGCGCCCGCTGCCACCACGAACGACACGCACCGCAACGTCGCCGTCGTGGTGATCCAGTAAGGAGGAGGACAAGACGATGCGACGGACGATGCTGCTTGCGGCGCTGTTGGGCGTGTGTGCGGCGTGTGCCGAAACCGTACCCGAGCCGACGGTGGAGATTTCCGCGACGGCGACGAATCTCGTGCTCACGGAGGAGACGACGCTGACCGTGCGCCTGTGGATGCCGACGCTCGAAGGCGAACTCAAGGAGACGCCGCCGTTCCTTGCGCAGAAGCCGCCGCACGTGGAGGCCGACTTTCTGCGGCCGGAGTGGTGGGAGCAGGAGACGCTGCGCCCCGTGGACATGCGTCGCATGCCGCCGCTCGCGCCCGTCGAGGGGCGTACACGC
>CAVGKN010000046.1:0-6995 GCA_963629855.1 Lachnospiraceae bacterium | reverse complement strand
GAAGGACACGATCCTGCTCGTCAACCTCTCGGGCCGCGGCGACAAGGACATGGACAACGTGCAGCGCTACGAGCGGGCGAAGAAGAACGAGAACAACTGAACGACAGGAGCATCAGACATGAATCGCATTCAGAACATCTTCGCCCGGTGCCGGGCCGAGAAGAAAGGCGCCTTCGTGGCGTATCTCACGATGGGCGCGCCGACGCTCGCGGCCAGCGAGGCGGCGGTGGACGACCTGGTGGCGGGGGGCGTGGACATCCTCGAGCTGGGCGTGCCGTTTTCCGATCCGTTCGCGGACGGCGCGGTGATTCGCTCCGCCGCCTACACGGCGCTCGCGCAGGGCGTGACGATCGACGACGTGCTCGCCGCCGCCAAACGCCTCCGCGCGCGCCATCCCGAGACGGGGCTGGTGGTCTTCACCTACTACAACCTCATCTTCTCGAAGGGCGTGGAGACCTTTGCCGCCGAAGCGGCCGCCGCGGGCGTGGACGCCGTGCTCGTGGTGGATTTGCCGCTCGAGGAGCGCGACGAACTGCTTGGGGCCCTGCGCGCGCACGGGCTCACCTTCGTGCCGCTCATCGCGCCGAACACGCCGCTCGACCGCGTGGTCGAAAGCGCGGAGGGGCTTGACGACAGCTTCCTCTACGTGATCACGGTGAAGGGCGTGACGGGGGCGCGCGCGGAGCTGCCGCCCGATCTCACGGCGCACCTCGACGCGATCCGCGACGCCGTGAAGACGCCCATCGTGGCCGGCTTCGGCATCTCCACGCAGGCGCAGGCCGACGTCGTGTCGCAGCACGCGGACGGCTTCGTGGTCGGTTCCGCGCTCGTGAAGCGCCTGAACGCGGAAGGATCGCTGAAGGGACCGCTGCTGCCATGACGCTCAAGGTCTGTGGCGTGAACGACGCGGTGTTCGCCGAGGAAGCGGCGCGGCTGGGCGCCGACTACCTTGGCTTCATCTTCGCGCCGGAATCGCCGCGCTGCGTCACGCCGGAGACGGCGAAGCAGTTCGTGCAGCGCGTGCGCGCGGTGCAGCCCGCGCCGCGCTGCGTGGGCGTGTTCACGCGGCAGACGGTGGCGGAAATCGTCGCCGTCTGCCGCGCGGTCGGCCTCGACGTGGTGCAGCTGCACCGGCGCGCCGCCGAGGCGGACGTCGCGGCCCTGCGCGCGGCGGGCTACGAGGTCTGGACGCTCGCGGGCGGCGCGCCCGGCGACGCGCTGCTCTTCGATTCCAGTCACGGCGACGGCGAGACCGCGCTGCGGCGCGGGCCTTTCCGCATCGTGCTCGCCGGCGGCATTTCCATCGAGAACCTCGCGGCCGCGCGGGCGCGGCGGCCTGACGTGATCGACGTGTGCGGCGCGCTCGAAGACGCGCCCGGCGTGAAGTCCCTCCCGCGTCTGCTCGCGTTCATGCGCGCGTGGCGCGGCGCGTGAGCCGCTGGAGTTCCTCGGCGGTCAGGTCGCGCCAGGCGCCGGGGGCGAGATCGTCGGGCAGGCGCAGATCGCCGATCGCCACGCGGCGCAGCCCGAGCACGACGAGATGCGCCGCGCTGCACATGTAGCGGATCTGGCGCTTGCGGCCTTCGCGCAGACGGAAGCGCAGCAGCGTGATGTTCTCGCGATCCGTCGGGCGCACCACGTCCACGGGCACGGGGCGCGTGACGTAGCCATCCGGCATCGCGACGGGGCCGCGCAGGATGCGCAGCTTCTCCTCGCTCCAGCGTCCCGCCACGCGCACGAGGTACGTCTTCTCGTGCTCGAAGCGCGGGTGCGTGAGCGCGAGCGTGAGGGCGCCGTCGTTGCTCATGAGGAGGAGGCCGTCGCTCTCCTTGTCGAGCCGCCCCACGGGCACGAGGCGTTCATGCACGTGGCCGCGGAGAAGGTCCGCCACCGTCGTGCCGCCAAAGGGGTCGGAGAGCGTGGAGAGCACGCCGACGGGCTTGTTGAGCATGATCGTGCGCGTGCGTTCGCGCGCCGTGGCGATGGGCCGGCCATCCACCGTGATATGCACGGTGGCGGGGTCGAAGCGCACATAGGGTTCCGTGACGGTGTGGCCGTCCACCGCGACGCGGCCGGCCTCGATTAGCGCCGCCGCGTGACGGCGGCTCGCCACGCCGGCGTGGCTGAGGATGTTCTGGAGTCGTTCCGTCTGAGGTTGTTCAAGAGAGTTCGCCATGGCCCATAGTGTACCATATTTTTTCTAATGCCGACCTAATTCGCGTGTGCTACACTTCTCGGCGTCACACGAAAGCAGGCATCTCATGAATGAACTGACCTCCATCATCATCGTTGAAGACGACGCGACCATCCGCACCATTCTGCGGATGATGCTGCGGAATGCCGGGTTCACGCACGTGATGTGCGCGACGCGCGGCGACGAAGGTTTTGACCTGATCCGGCGCGAGCGGCCGCAGCTCGTGCTGCTCGACCTCATGCTGCCGGGCCTGGACGGTCTCACCATCTGCCGCCGCCTGCGCGCGGATTCCAAGTTCGCCGACACGCGCATCGTCATCCTCACGGCGAAAAGCGAGGACGACGACATCGTGCGCGGCCTCAACCTCGGCGCGGACGACTACGTGACGAAACCGTTCTCGCGCGAGGTGCTGCTCGCGCGCATCCACGCCGTGCTGCGCCGCGGCGATCCCATGGCCGAAGGCAAGTCGCTGGACGGCCTCGTGCTCAACGAGCAGGCCAAGTCGGCCGTGCTGCGGGGCGAGGTGCTCACGCTCACGCGCGGCGAGTTCCGCCTGCTCGCGCTGCTCGTCTCGCGTCCGGGCCGCGTCTACACGCGCGGTCAGATTCTCGCCGCGATGCAGGACGAGGAGAAGTCCGTGACCGAGCGCACGGTCGACGTGCAGATGGTCGGTCTGCGCAAGAAGCTCGGCGACTGGGCGGCGCACATCGAGACCATTCGCGGGGTGGGATATCGCGTGAGACCATGAAGCTGCGCACCATCGGCTATCTGCCCTGCGCCCTGGCGGCGGCGGGGTTCCTTGTCTGCGGCGGCGTGCTGTGGACGGAGGTGGCCGACTGCCGTCACGCGGCGGAGGCGTGGGCCGAGCGCGACCTCGCGGCGCGCACGAAGCTCGCGGTGGAGTCGATCGGCGGCGCGCTCGCCACGGCCGACTTCGCGAAGCTGCGCGCGTTCACCGAGGCGCACCGCGCCGACGGGCTGCGCCTCACCGTGCTCTCCGCGCCCGGCGGGATGTTCTACGATTCCGACCGGTCGGCGATGGGCAACCACAGCGCGTGCCCCGAAGTGCGCCAAGCGCGCGAGACGGGCGAGGGCGTGGCGATCCGGAACTCGTACACCACGGGGCGCCGGATGCTCTACTGCGCGCGCCGGGCGGGCGCGGACTTCATCGTGCGCCTTGCGATTCCCTACGAGCGCGTGGTGGCGCCGCTGGAGCGCACGCGGCTCGCGATGCTCTTCGCCGGCCTCGTGGGCGCCTCGGGCCTGCTGCTCGTGCTCCTCTTCACAAATCGGCTCATCGCCCGCAACCGCGCGCTCGCCCGCGAACGCGACACGCAGGCGCGGCTCGCCGCCGAACTGCGGCGCGTGGCCGATTTTCGGCGCGACTTCATCGCCAACGTCTCGCACGAGATCAAGACGCCGCTCACGGGCATCCTCGGCGCGGTGGAATTGCTGGGCGACGCGGGCGAAACCGACCGCGGCGAACTGCTCGGGCTGCTGCGCCGCGAGGCGACGCGCCTCGACGCGCTCGCGCGCGACATCGTGTCGCTTGCGCGGCTCGAACGCGGCGAGGACGAGATGCGCGCCGACTTCGCGCCCGCGGACCTGGCGGACGTGCTCGCCTCCGCGGCTGACCGCGTGCGGCCGCATGCCGAGGCGGTGGGGATGCGCCTCGTGGTCGCGCCCGCGCCCGCGCTCGTGCTGCCGTGCAACGCGCGCCTCGTGGAACAGGCGCTCGTCAACCTCGCCCTCAACGCCGTGCGCCATTCGGGCTCGCCCGACGTGGCGCTCGCGCTCGCGCCGACGCCCGACGGCGGCGCCGCGTTCACCGTGGCCGACCACGGCGTCGGGCTCGCGGAAGCCGACCGCGCGCGCATCTTCGAGCGCTTCTACCGCGTGGACAAGTCGCACGGCCGCGACACGGGCGGCTCCGGACTCGGCCTCGCGATCGTCAAGCACATCGCCCAGCTCCACGGCGGCGACGCCACCGTGGTCTCCGCTCCGGGCGAGGGCTGCGTCTTCACCTTTACGCTTCGTCCGCAGACGCGGACGGACAGTCACACACAAAATCACACACACAACACCGACGCTCAACACGCCGAGAAGGGAAAACAAACATGAACACCACATACACCGCTCATGGTCTTGAACTCTGCACGCTCGCCGCCGCACTGACGCTGCTCGCTGGCTGTGGCTCCGCGAGCGCCGCGGAGCAGAAGGACATGTCCACCAAGACGGCCGAAAGCTCCGTGACCACGAACGACAACGGCTCCGTGTCGCGCACGTTCGTGGAAAGCTCCGTGACGACGAACGGCAATCTCGTGACCGAACGCCGCCGCGAGACGCGCACGGACACGGACGCCGAAGGCAACATTCTCGCGACCTCCACGAGCGAATACGCGCAGAGCTACAACGTGGGCGACGTGGTCGCGAAGCTGCCGCCTCCGAAGGTCGGTGGCGAGGAGGAGAAGCCGGTCGCGGACACGGCGACCTTCATGGGGCTTGCCTTCGGCGAGACGCTCACCGCCACGAACGTAGTGCGCGAGGCCGGCGAACCGTCGCTGTTGCGCGTGCCGTTCACGCCGAAGAAGAAGCTGGCCGGCTTCGACGACTACTACGCCTACGTGACGCCGAAAACGCACAAGGTCGCGAAGATCTACGCGTGCGCGAAGGCAGCCGTGGAGCCCGGCTGGGCACCGCGCCGCCACTACCTGATCGAAGCGCTCGAGCAGCGCTACGGCACGTGGGCGCGCCTGGCGAGCTTCCGCCGGCCGTACTACGTCTTCGACGTGGCGCCCGCGCGCATGGTCGCGGTGTGCCTGGCCGGCGCCTCGCCGGACTACCAGACCGTGATCTCCGCCTGGGATGACGACATCGTGCGCCAGGCCGACGAGGAGGCCGCCGTTCTGCGCCGCGAAGCCCGCAAGGCCGCAGCCGCGCAGCGCGAACAGCAGATCAAGGACGCCGCCTCAATCTTCTGATTGTGGTATACTAGTTCCCATGCGCATAGTCTTCATGGGATCTTCCGAGGCGTCGGCCACGTGCCTGCGCGCCATTCTGCGACTGCCTGGTCTCCAGGTGGTCGGTGTTGTCACGCAGCCGGACCGTCCGGCGGGGCGCGGTCGCGATCTCACGCCGTGCCCCTGCCGACGCTATGCGCGCGAGCGCGGACTCGTGGAGTGCATCACGCCTGAGAACGTCAACGCGCCCGAGGCCGTGGCATGGCTGCGCGCCAAGAAGCCCGACGTGATCGCCGTCGTCGCCTTCGGACAGTTCCTCAGGGACGACATCCTCAACATGCCGCGCCACGGCTGCATCAACTGCCACTTCTCGCTGCTGCCCAAGTATCGCGGCGCCTCGCCCGTCACGGCCGCCATCCTCGCCGGCGACGAACTCACCGGCGTCTCCGTCATCCGCATGGGCCAGGGCATGGACGACGGCCCCATCCTGCGCAGCGCCGTGGAGCCCATTTATGGCGACGACACGAGCGACTCGCTCATGGATCGCCTCGCGATCGCCGGCGGCGTCACGCTCGCCAAGACGCTCAAGCTCATCGCCGCCGGCACGCTCCCCACGCCCGTGGAGCAGGAGGACGCCAACGTCACCTTCGCGCACAAGATCCGCAAGACGGACGGCCTCATTCACTGGAACACGCGCGCCCGCGACATCGAGCGCGTGCTGCGCGCCTACACGCCGTGGCCGGGCTGCTACACCTTCCTGCCCGCGCGCTTCCGCCGCAAGGGCAACACGGGGCGCGTGGTCGTCACGGGGCTCGAGTTCCTCAAGCAGTCCGAAATCCAGTGCGCCTGGCGCACGGAGCTGCCGGGCACCATCGTGGCGCTTCACGAGCGCGGCCTCGTCGTGCGCACGGGCGACGGTGTGCTGCTCGTAACGACGCTCAAGGCTGAAGGCGCACGCGAAATGCCCGTGCCCGAATTTCTGCGCGGTCGCCCCCTTACGCCCCGTTCCGACATGTTCCTCGACCAGTAATTGCAAAATCTGTAAACTGGGAGACGCGGGTTTTACAGAATGTGTGCCGTCGAGCCGCTTCTGCGGTGGGAAATGGAGGCGTTCCCGCGCATGGCATGGGGTTTGCATAGAGTTCCGCTCGGAGTAGACTATGGCGAAAAGCAAATTTGAGGCAAAGTGGCGGGCCGAGCGCGAGAGGACGGCATTCCTGGCGCTGGCAGACGGTGCCGTCTTTCATGGCGTTGCGTTTGGCGCGCGGCAGAACAGGTGCGGCGAAGTCGTCTTCAACACCGGGATGTGCGGCTACCAGGAGATCTTGACGGATCCCTCCTACGCGGGGCAGTTCGTCACCCTCACCACCGCCGAAGTCGGAAACTACGGAATCAACCCCGAGGACGTCGAGTCCCGGGGCCTTTTTCTTTCCGGCCTCGTGATCGGCGACCTGACCGAGCCGTCGAACTTCCGCTCGACCCAGTCGCTCGACGCCTACCTGAAGGCGAACGGCGTCCCCGGCCTCTACGGCGTCGACACCCGCGCGCTCACGATTCACCTGCGCGAACACGGCAACCAGAAGGCGTGGCTGTGCGTCGATGGCGCGATGACCGAAGCCGACGCCATTGCGAAGGCACAGGCATGGGAAGGCCTCGACGGCCAAGACTACGCCTCCCGCGTGACGTGTGAAAAGCCCTACGAGTTCACCACGTCCCCTTCCACGTTTCCTCATGTCGTCTGCTACGACTTCGGCGTGAAGACGAACATCCTGCGGTCGCTCGCGAAGTTCGCGCGCGTCACGGTCGTGCCGGCGAAGACGCCGGCCGCCGAGGTGCTCGCG
>CAVGKN010000045.1:0-7004 GCA_963629855.1 Lachnospiraceae bacterium | reverse complement strand
CGTCAGTTTCTCGACGCGGGCGTGCGCGTCTTCCACTCCGACCGCTACGCCGTCGTGCGCGGCGCGAAGGATTCGTTCATCCGCGTCTCGCTCTGCTCCGCCGGCAGCCTTTCCCGTCTCGCGCAAGGACTTACACGCATCAGACGTTCTCTCGCAACAGGAGGATGAGAAGGCGCGAAACCGCGTAATTGATCTCGCTTGAAGTCAGCGCAGGAGGCAGACGGCGAGGGCGAGGAGGGGGTGGCGCGCGGAGAGCGGGAAGGCGCGCAGGGCGGCGCGCACGGGTGCTTCGCGGCGATAGGCGGCGATGAGACACAGGCCTTCGACAAGCGGCGCATGGCCCGTGAGCACGATGCGCAGCATTTCCAGCAGCGAGAACACGCACGAGCCCGCGTAGAACGGCGCCAGACGGCCGTCCGCGTCGAGCGCCTGCCGCGCGCGCAGCAGTTCGGCCTTGTTGCGCAGTTCGACGAGACCGCACCGGAAACGCGCACACGCGCCCTGCGATGAGAGGATGTAGTCGTAGAGCGGTTCGTCGTGATGCGTCATGCGCTGCGCCACAAGCAGGTAGGCACAGTTGAAAAGCGCGTCCTCGTAGAGCGCAATGCGTTCGTCGAAGCGCACGTGATGCGCCTCGATGAGCGCGCGCCGGTAGACGCAGCGCCACACGCCGCCCGAAACCCGATGCGCCATCAATGGCGCACCACGATACCACGCGCGCACCTGATCGAGCGAATAGCCGAAAAGACGAGGCAGATAATGCGCCACGATGTCCGCATTCGTCTCGAAACGCAGCGCACCCGTGAGCGGCATGAGATGGAAGTCCGTCTCGCCCACTTTCTTCTCGCGGTAGGGGAAGACGCAGTAGTCCGCGTGGTCGGCTTCCATCGCCGCGACACCCTTCTCCAGAAACGTGGGCGCGAAGGCGTCGTCGGGGTCGGCAAAGAACACGTACGTGCCGCGCGCGGCGTCGAGCCCCGCGTTGCGCGCCGCGCTCACGCCGCGATGCGGCCGCGCGAGCACATGCGCGGCGGGGAAGGTTTCGGCGAAGGCGGCGAGACGCGCGGGCGTGTCGTCCGTGGAGCCGTCATCGACGAAGAGCACCTCAAAGTCGGCGAGCGTCTGCGCGCGCACGCTCGCGAAGCAGCGCGCGAGCGTGGCGGCGCTGTTCCAGCAGGGGATGATGAGCGAAGCCGTCACACGGCGCCCCCCACGCGGGCGCGGAGGAAGGCGCGCACGGCCTCGCCGTCCGGCATGGCCGCCGCGAAGGTGGCGACTTCGTCGTAGGCGACATCGTCGCCGCGGCCCGCCGCCTTGCACACGAAGATGCGCGCATGGCCCGTGCGGTAGGCGTTCTTCTCGCTCACGTCGAGTTCCTCGAAGAGCTTCTCGCCCGGGCGAATGCCGGTGAAGACGATCGGCACGTCCACGTAGGGGCGATAGCCGGCCTGGACGATCATGTCCTCGGCGAGGTCGACGATGCGCACGGGTGCGCCCATGTCGAGCGTGTAGATGCAGCCATTGCCCATCACGGCGGCCTCGAGCACGAGCCCCACGGCCTCCTGCACGCTCATGAAGTAGCGGCGCATGTCGGGGTGCGTGACGGTGACGGGGCCGCGATGCGCGATCTGCTCGCGGAAGAGCGGCACCACGCTGCCGCTCGAGCCGAGCACATTGCCGAAGCGCACGCACGAAAACACGGTGCCGCCGGCCGGCGTGTTGAGCGCAAGCAGCAGCGCCTCCGCGAGGCGCTTCGTCATGCCCATCACGCTTACGGGGTTCACGGCCTTGTCGGTGGAGATCATCACGAAGCGCGCCACGCCCGCCGCACGACACCATTCGCCGAGCCGGCGCGTGGCGAGCGTGTTGTTGCGCAGACCGTCGAGCGGATTGGCCTCGACCATGGGCACGTGCTTGTAGGCGGCGGCGTGCAGCACGATCTCCGGCTTCCATCGGGCGAGCACGCGGCGCATCCGCGCCTCGTCCGCGATGTCGGCGAGTTCCGGTATGCACTGGGCGTGCGCGCCCATGTCGCGCAGCTCGCGGTCGATTTCGTAGAGGGCGTTCTCGCCGCGCTCCACGAGGATCACGCGTCGGGCGCCGTTGCGCGCCACCTGGCGCACGAGCTCGGAGCCGATCGTGCCGCCCGCGCCCGTGACGAGCACGGTCTTGCCGCGCAGCAGCTCCACCACGGCCGCGCCGCCCACGGGCGTCTCGCCTCGCCGCAGCAGTTTCATCTCGTCGCGCCGCGCCTCCGCATAGCGCCGCCACGCAAGGCGCGCGCCGAACGTAACGCAGAACGCGAACACGCAGGAAATGAGCGCAATCGAATAGGGCGGCCGCACGCCGGCCGCGAGCGGACTGGGCAGCGCCGCGCGCAGCGCCACGAGCGCCGCCGCCGCAAGCGCGAACGCGCCCGCATAGCGCGGCACGTCGAGCATGCCCGTGCGCCGCCATGGCAGCCGGTAGCAGCCCGTCGCCAACAGCGCGAGCATCTGCGCACCCCACACGGTCGCGAACCCCTGCGCCGTGACCGCCCAGCCCCATGGCGGTTCCTGAAAGTCGAAGCGAAGCACGACGGCGGCGAGATACGCGCCGCCCAGCAGCGCCGCATCCACCGCCAGCCCCGCAAGGCGCGTGAGGTCAAAGAGAATCCATTGTCTACGCATGGTCTACAGTATACACTTTTTCGCGCCGTCTAGCAGAAGTTCAGCGCGTCGACGTCGAAGGCGATGCGCAGGTCGCGCGGGGCGGGACGCGCGGATTCGATCCACGTCACGGCCGCGACGATATCCTTCGCCGCAGGCGCGCGCACGACCACCTGGTAGCGGAACCAGCCCTCGGCCCGCGCGAGCGGCGCCTCCACGGCCTCCGACACGCGGAAGAGGTCGGCCTGCCGCGCGGCGTTGTAGCGCGTGGCCCACGAGGCGAGCGACTGCGCGTAGAGCCCGGCCCAGTCGCGCGCGAGCTGGTCGTTCTGCGCGCGGAAGAGCAGCGTCGCCATGCGGCAGTACGGCGGGAAGTAGGCGGCGCGGCGCGCGGCGAGCTCCGGCGCGGCGAACGCGGCGAAACCCTGGTCGCTCGCGGCGGCGGCAATGGCCGGCGCGTCGGGCGAGAACGTCTGAATGTAGACTTCGCCCGGCTTCTCGGCGCGCCCGGCGCGCCCGCTCACCTGCGCGAGCAGCTGGTAGGTGCGCTCGCTCGCGCGCGGATCGGGACGGTTGAGCGACGTATCGGCATTGAGCACGCCCACGAGCGTGACGTTCGGGAAGTCGAGCCCCTTGGCGATCATCTGCGTGCCGATGAGGACGTCCGCCTTGCCGGCGCGGAAGGCGGAGAGGATGTCGTCGTGCGAATACTTGCGCGAGGTGGAGTCGGCGTCCATGCGCAGGATGCGCGCGTGACGGAAGCAGGCGCAGAGCGCCGCCTCGGCGCGCTGCGTGCCAATGCCGGCGTAGGTGAAGTCCGTGCCGCGGCATTCGGGGCACGCGGTGGGCACGTGCCGCCAGCCACCGCACACGTGGCAGCGCAGACAGTTGTCCGCGCGGTGGTACGTGTAGGGCACGGAGCAGTTCGGGCACTGGGCGACCCACGCGCAGGCGGGACACTCCAGCACGCGCGAGTAGCCGCGCCGGTTGAGGAAGAGGATTGTCTGCTCGCCGCGCTCGAGGCGCTGCTGCACGGCGTCGAGCAGCAGCTGGGAGAAGATCGCCACGTGGCCCGTGCGCGCGGCCTCCTCGTCCATGTTCACGAGATGCACGGTGGGGAGCGCGCGGCCGGCCACGCGGTTCGGCACGGAGGCGAGCAGGTACTTGCCGAGCTGCGCGTTGTGCCACGATTCGAGCGACGGCGTGGCGCTGCCGAGCACGGCGACGGCGCCCTCGAGCTTCGCGCGCACCACGGCCACGTCGCGCGCGTGGTAGCGCGGCGTCTCGTCCTGCTTGTACGACGGGTCGTGCTCCTCGTCCACCACGATGAGGCCGAGGTCGCGCACGGGCGCGAAGACGGCGCTGCGCGGCCCCACGACCACGCGCGCCTCGCCCTTGCGGATGCGGTGCCACTCGTCGTAGCGCTCGCCGTCGGAGAGCGCGGAGTGCAGCACGGCCACGCGCGCGCCGAAGCGGCCCGCGAACCGGCGCACGGTCTGCGGCGTGAGCGCGATCTCGGGCACGAGCACGATCGCGCCGCGCCCGGCGGCGAGCGCGCGCGCGATGGCCTGCAGGTAAATCTCCGTCTTGCCGCTGCCCGTGACGCCGTGCAGCAGCACGGGCTTCGTGGCCGCGTTGATGACGTCGAGCGCGGCCTTCTGTGCGGGATTGAGCGTGAGCGGCGCGGTGGGCATCAGGCGCCGACCCGCGAGCGGATCGCGGCGCGACACGCGCGGCGCGATGTCGACCACGCCCTTGGCGGCAAGCGCGCGCAGCGTGGCGGACGTGGTGGAGAACTCGCGCACGAGCTGCTGCACCCAGCCGCCGCCCACACGCCGGATCTCCGCCAGCAGCTCGGCCTGCCGCCCCTTGAGCGCGGAGGCGTCGGCCTCGGGCCGCGGTTCCACGAAGAGCAGTTCGCGCGGCCGCGCGGAGGGCTTGAGCACAGCGGCCGGCAGCGCGGCCCTGAGCGTCGTCTCGATGGGCGCGTGCACGTAGCCGGCGATCCACTTCACGAGGCGCAGCAGCGCGGGCGAAAAGAACGGCGCCTCGTCCTCGATCGCGAGCACGGGGCGCGTCTTGAAGGCGGGCGCCTCCTCCGTGAGCGCGAGCGCGAAGCCGCGCGCGATGCGCCCATGGAAAGGAACACGGAGAAGCTGCCCAACGAGCAGCTTCTCCGCGAGTTCGGCCGGCACCTCGTAGGTGAACAGCCGATCAAGCGCCAAGTCAATGGCGACCGAGACGTACAATTAGAGATCCAGCACCTGCAGCTGGTTCTTCAACTTGTTGTTGTCGAAGCCCTGGCGGTTGAAGATCACGTCGAGACGCGAATACTTCGCCTTGATCACCTGCGACGCGCCGCCCTTGCGCACGAGCACCCAGGCCTTGTTGCCGAAGGGCGTGTCGTACGTGCCGTTGCCCACCGTCACCTTCGTGGCGGACGAGCCGTCGTAGCTGGTGAGGTGGCTGTTCATCTCCGTGTAGGCGACGTTACGCGACATCAGCACGGGGATCACGTCGGCGATTTCGCTCTGCACGTTGCCGGTGATGACCCAGGCGATGTTCTTCTTGTCGAGCGTCGAGCCCGTCATGCCCGGCACGCCCGCGCCCGACAGCACGCCGATGTCGACGTTGAGGTAGGGCTGCCATTCGGTCTTGCCGTAGTTGTCCATGTCGAACGCTTCCTTGAAGTATTCGGTCGTGGAACTCCAGCTCTGATCGGCGATGTCCGGATCGGTGGCACCCGAGCTCTCGACCTGCGTCTGCGGCCAAAGCTCAGCCATGCCGGCGGCCTCGCGCTCGGTGTTGGCCTGCGTGATGCCCACGAACAGGTTGCGACCGCGCATGGCCATGGCGGACGTGTTCGCGCTCAGCATGGCCGCGGAGATCGCGGGGAACAGCGCGCCCATCAGAATGCCGAGAATGCCGATCACGACGAGCAGCTCCACGAGCGTGAAGCCTTCGGTCTTTTTCTTCATCATGTTGTAGACTCCTTTTGCGATTTTCGTTTCGGGTATTATCGCATATTTGCGCGAAACGCGCAACCGCTACTTCGTGATCTTGCGGCCCTTGATGCCCGCGGCCTTGTCCGCGTTGGCCTTCTTGCCTTCGTGCGGACGGAGCGAACGGACGGCCTCGCCGGCGCGCCACATTTCGCTGTCGTGCATGTCCTGCAGTTTGGCGGCCATGAACTCCTTGTAGTCCGGGCGGCCCGTGTCGCGGATGACCTCCTTGGCCTCCTGCATCGTCTTCGTGCTCTTGTAGAGCTTCTTGAAGACGGGCTCTGTGGCCTTGCGGAAGATCGGGCGCCACTTGAGCGCGCCGTGCTGCGCCGTCTGCGAGCAGTTCGAGTACATCCAGTCCATGCCGTTCTCGTCCACGAGGCGGGCGAGCGACTGCGTGAGCTCCTCGCACGTTTCGTTGAACGCCTCGCTCGGCGAGTGGCCGTTGGCGCGCAGCGTGTAGTACTGCGCCTCCATCACGCCGCACAGCGCGCCCATCAGGATGCCGCGCTCGCCCACGAGGTCGGAGGTCACTTCCTTCTCGAACGTAGTCGGGAAGAGGTAGCCCGAACCGACGGCGATGCCGATCGCGAGCGTGAGGTCGCCGGCGTTGCCCGTGGCGTTCTGCGCCACGGCGTACGAGCTGTTGATGCCCGCGCCGTTCAGGAAGTTGCGGCGCACGTTCGTGCCCGAGCCCTTCGGCGCGACCATGATCACGTCCACGTCCGGACCGGGCTTCACGCCCGTGAGCTTCTGGTAGACGTACGCGAAGCCGTGCGAGAAGTAGAGCGCCTTGCCGGGCGTGACGTACTTCTCGATCTTCTTCCACACTTCGCCGACGGAGCCGTCGGACGTGAGGAGCATGATGACGTCACCCTTCTCGGCCGCCTCCTCGATGGAGAAGAGCGTCTTGCCGGGCACCCAGCCATCCTTCAGCGCGCGGCCCCAGGAGCTGTTCGCGCCCTTGCCCTTGCGCTGACCCACGATCACGTTGATCCCGTTGTCGCGCATGTTAAGCGCCTGAGCCGGGCCCTGGATGCCGTAGCCCAGCACCGCGACCGTCTTGCCCTTGAGGACCTTCTGGGCCTTCTTCAGGGGGAATTCCTTGCGCGTCACGATCTTCTCGACGACGCCACCAAAGTTGATGTCCATGCTTTTTACTCCTTGTGTTCCGCTTGTTGCAGAAGAAAGTGCTGTATATGATACCACATTTTGCGCCACAGATATAGCGTTATTTCACGGATTCGCGAACAAAACGCGGTAGGCGAAGGCGCGCGCGTCGATCGTGAGCGACAGCGCGGCGCCGGTCTGGCTCCACGCGGGCGCCGCGGCGTCCGCCTCCGGCTCGACCGCC
>CAVGKN010000044.1:0-7150 GCA_963629855.1 Lachnospiraceae bacterium | reverse complement strand
CAATCCGCCCTCGCTCGACGAACTGCGCGCGCGCCTGGAAGGGCGCGGCACGGACGCGCCCGCCGCGATCGAGCGGCGCCTTGCCAACGCGCAGGGCGAAATGGCGCGTGCCGGCGAATACATGTTCCAGGTCACGAACGACGACCTCGCCATCGCCTACAAGCGCCTGTGCGATCTCATCGACGTGCGCAGCGGGCGCATGTAGACTGCGGGGAACCGGGTGGACGATGCTTCCGAGATCCGTTCCTTCACCGTGCCGGCCGAGGACGTCGGGCGGCTGGACGTGTGGCTCACGGGGCTGTGCCCGGACTTCTCGCGCGCCCGCATTCAGGGGCTCTTCCGCGTGGGGCGCGTGACGGTGAACGGTGTGCCGTGCGCGCGCGCGACGGCGCGGGTGCTGCCCGGCGACGTGGTGGCGCTCGCGATTCCGCCGCCCGTGCCTGCCGAGCCCGCGCCCGAGGCGATCCCTCTCTCGATCCTCTACGAAGACGACGACCTGATCGCGCTCGACAAGCCGGCCGGACTCGTGGTGCATCCCGCGCCCGGCCACCTCACGGGCACGCTCGTCAACGCATTGCTGCACCACTGCCCCGCGCTGGCGGGCATTGGCGGCGTGGCGCGGCCCGGAATCGTGCATCGCCTCGACCAGGAGACCTCCGGCGTGATGGTGGTGGCGAAGTCGCAGCGCGCGATGGACGCGCTCACGCGCGCCTTCGCGTCGCACGCGCAGCTGCGCAAGACGTACCTCGCGCTCGTGCACGGGCATCCCGCCGCGCGCGCCGGCCACATTGAGACGCTCATCGGGCGCTGCCCCTTCGACCGCAAGAAGATGGCCGTGGTCGAGCGCAACGGCAAGCGCGCGCTTACGGACTACGAGGTTGTGGACGCCACGCATCCCGCGCGCGCGCTGCTTCGGTGCGAGATCGCCACGGGGCGCACGCACCAGATCCGCGTGCATCTGGCGAGCGTGCTGGGATGCCCGGTGGTGGGGGATGCGCTCTACGGACGCGCGGGCTGGGATCGCGCGCTCACGCCGCCGCTGCGGCGCCAGCTGCTGCACGCCTGGCGTCTGGAACTGCCGCATCCCGTCACGCGCGCGCCGCTCGTCTTCGAGGCGCCCGTTCCCAAGGAATTCGAGGACTATTTGCGCGCGTGACGCCACGCGGCGGGAAATGTGGTAAACTGTTGGTTCACCATCGACAAGGATTTTAACGACATGGCAAACATCAAGAATCTGGGAACCTGGGGACTGGCCCTGGTTGCGAGCGTGGCGCTGCACGTGCTCGTGATCGGCACGATGTTCGGGATGAACGGCTGCGGCGGGTCGGGCGACATCCCCGAACTGCCGCCCGTGCCGCAGACGGACGGCCGCGCAAACGACCTGCCCGCGCCCGCTGCGGAGAGCGAGACGCCGGCGGTGGCGGAGACGCCCGCGTCCAGACCGGCCGCCGCGAAGGAGCCGAAGGAAGTGAAGGAGCAGAAGAAGCCGCCGAAGAAGCCCGCGAAGGCGTCCGAGACGGCGAATGCGGATGTGCCGGCCGGCTGGAAGACCTACAAGGTCAAAGCGGGCGATTCGCTCACGCGCCTCGCACGTCAGAGCGGCGTCACCGTGCAGGAACTCGCCAAGGTCAACGGCCTTTCGCCCTCGGCGTCGCTCATGCTGGGCCAGACGCTCAAGATCAAGGACGTGAAGGACGCATCTGCGGAATGAGAGCCTCGATGAAGCCGATCGTCGTCATCCCCACCTACAACGAACGCGAGAACGTCGCGGCCATGGCCGCGGCGGTTCTCGCCGTTCTGCCGCCGGAAGGGCAGGTGCTCTTCCTCGATGACAACTCGCCGGACGGCACGGGCGCGATTCTCGACGACCTCGCCGCGCGCGAGCCGCGTCTCGCCGTGATGCACCGCGCGAAGAAGGAGGGTCTTGGCCGCGCCTATGTGGCCGGCTTCGCCGAGGCGCTCGCCCGCGGCGCCACGCACGTGGTGGAGATGGACTGCGACTTCTCGCACGATCCCGCCGACGTGCCGCGTCTGCTCGCGGCCGTGACGGAGGGCGGCGCGGACGTCGCGATCGGCTCGCGCTACGTGAAGGGCGGCCGCTGCGTGGGCTGGCCGTTCCGGCGCTGGTTCATCTCGT
Source organism: Lachnospiraceae bacterium (assembly GCA_963629855.1). Taxonomy (GTDB): domain Bacteria; phylum Verrucomicrobiota; class Kiritimatiellia; order RFP12; family UBA1067; genus RUG572. Next base: position 5,013 of record CAVGKN010000044.1, on the reverse strand, counting down.
TCTTCGGCGGCCGCTTCATCCGCTTCGTGCTCGGCGTGCCCGTGCAGGATCCCACGGGCGGCTTCAAGTGCTTTACGCGCGCCGCGCTCGAGCGTCTCGGCGACTTCTCCGCGATCCGCTCGTTTGGCTACTCGTTCCAGATGGAGATGAACTACCGCATGGCGCAGATGGGGCTGCGTCTGCGGGAGATTCCGATCACGTTCACCGAGCGCCGCGCGGGCGTCTCGAAGATCTCCGGCTCCATCGCCACCGAAACGCTCAAGATGGTGTTCCGTCTGCGCTTCGGCAAGTAGTCCGCAAACTTTTTCACCATGAAGACCTGGATTCGCGCGTTGCGCATCAATCAGTGGACGAAGAACGCCGTGGTGTTCGCGGCGTGGTTCTTCGCGTTCGCGGATCCCTCGCAGGCGGCCGTGGCGCGCCACTGGGGCGCGTTCCTGCTCGTGTGCGCGATGGCGTTGTCGTTCTCGCTCATCTCGAGTTCGTTCTATTTGCTCAACGACGTGGCGGACTACGACGAAGACCGTCTGCATCCCGTGAAGAAGCTGCGGCCGATCGCGGCCGGGCTCATCTCGAAGATCGCGGCGGTGCGCATGGCGCTTGTGCTCTTCGCGCTGGGGCAGGCGTTCCCGTGCTATCTCGTGCTGCGGCATCCGGAGCGCACGAGCGGGTTCGCGGTGCTGCTCGTCTACACGGTGATGCAGTGCGCCTATTCGGGCTTCCTCAAGCGCCTTCCCTACGTGGACGTGGCGGTGATCGCGGCGGGCTTCGTGCTGCGCGCGGTGGCGGGCGCGTCGGCGATCTCGGCGCGCATTTCGCCGTGGCTGCTCGCGTGCACGTTCCTGCTTGCGCTCTTCCTCGCGCTGTGCAAGCGGCGGCACGAGCGCGTGTACGCGCGTGAGAGCCGCGCCGCGCTGAAGGGCTATCATCCCGTGGCGCTCGACGCGCTCATCTTTCTCTCCGCCGCGGCGACGGCCGGCGTGTATCTGTGCTACACGCTCGCGGCGGACACGGTGGCGCGCTTCGGCACGCGCAGCCTCGCGGCGACGGCGGCGTTCGTGGCGCTCGGCCTCGCGCGGTATCTTGTTCTCGTGTACGGAAGGGGCGACGTGGGCCGCCCCGAGAAGATCCTGCTCACGGACCGGCTGCTGTGGCTGATCCTCACGGGATATGGCCTGACGGCGGTCGTCGCCGTCGCAAGGGTGAAACTATGGCACTAGAAGACAATTCGCGCCTTCGCGGCGTGATGGAACGGCGCCGCTTCGGGATGCGTCCCGGCCTCGACGTGATGCGCGCGGTGATGGCCGCGCTCGGCAATCCGCAGGACACGCTGCGCTACGTGCACGTGGCGGGTACGAACGGCAAGGGCGCCACGTGCGCGCTGATCGACGAGATTCTGCGCGCGGCGGGCTACCGCGTGGCGCGCTACACCTCGCCGCACCTCATCTCGATCAACGAACGCTTCTTCCTCGACGGCCGCGCCGTGGACGACGCGGCGCTCGAGGCCGCGGCGGAGCGCGTGCTCGACGTGGTCGAGCGCCTGGAGCGCGAACGCGGCTTCGAGGTGACGTTCTTCGAGACGCTCACGGCCATGGCGTTCACGCTCTTCGCGGAGGCGAAGCCCGACGTGGTGGTGCTCGAGACCGGACTCGGCGGCCGCCTCGACGCGACGAACGTGATCGCGCCCGAGACCGTGCTCGCCAGCGTGATCACGCGCATCGGCCTCGACCACTGCGACTGGCTTGGCACCACGCACGTGGCGATCGCGGAGGAGAAGGCCGGCATCGTCAAGCCCGGCCGCCCCGTGGTGTGCGGCGCCATGCCCGAGGCCGCGCTGGAGGTCATCGAGCGCGCGGCCTCGCTCGACGGCTGCCCGTTCACGGCCGTGGAGGATCATGTCACGGTGGAGCGCGTGGTGCCCCTCACGCTCACCACGGCCGTGCGCAATCTGCCGCCCGCCTCGTTCGCGCTCTTCGGCGCGTTCCAGATCGAGAACGCCATGACGGCGCTCACCGCGATCGACGTGCTCGCGAAGGAGTGCGGTCTCGAGACGCCCGACCACGCGATCGTCGCCGGCCTCGAGCGCGTGGTGTGGCCGGGCCGCTGCCAGCGCGTGGTGCACGACGGCGTGGAGATCTTCATCGACGGCGCCCACAATCCCGACGGCGCGCTCGCCCTGCGCGACGCCGTGCAGGACGGCGCCGCGCCGCACCCCATCGGCCTCGTGGCCGGCTTCTGCGGCGACAAGGACGTGCTCGCGCATCTGCGCATCATGAGCGCCATTGCCACGCACGGCTGGGCCACGCCCATTCGCAACGCGCGCTCGCTCGATCCCGTCGCCACGGCCGAACGCATGCAGCTCGCCGGCTTCGCCTCCGCCGAGGCGTGTCCCACGCTCGCGGAGGCCCTGCGGAAGGCGCTCGCCTGGGCGCGCGCGAACAACGGCGCACTCGTGGTGTGCGGTTCGCTCTTCCTCGCGGGCGAGGCGCTCGTGGAACTGGGCGCCTTCCCCTGGCGCGTGCGCACGCCGGACGCGAACGAATCGACCCTGCGCTGACGCGCTCAGGCCGGCTTGTCGCGCTTCATCACGAGGTGGGAGACGCCGAGGTAGGCGGCGGCGAGCACCACGGCGCCGAGGATGACCCACACGAGGTTCGCGTCGATCATCGCCTTGCCGCGATGGACGAGTTCGGTGTAGGTGATGTCGCCGGCGGAGCGGCCAAGCGCGTAGCCCGCCAGGGCGAGGATGATCGTCCAGATACCGGCGCCGAGTCCCGTGAAGAACGTGAACGACTTGAGCGGCATGCGCGCGAGCCCCGCCGGCACGGAGATGATCTGGCGGATCACGGGCACGAGGCGGCACACGAACGTGGTTGCCGCGCCATAGCGGTTGAAGACTTCGCACGCGCGGTCGAGCGCTTCGGGTTTGAGGAAGAACCACTTGCCGTAGCGGCGCAGGAACGGCTCGCCCAGCTTCGCGGCCACCCAGTAGTTGAAGAGCGCGCCGGCGAGCGAACCCGCGAGTCCCACGAGGCAGGCGAGCGCGAGATCGGGCACGGGCGCGTGCAGCGAGAGCTCGCCGCGCGCCGCGAGGAAGCCGGCGGGAATCATCACGACTTCGCTCGGAAACGGAATGAACGAACTCTCGATCGTCATGAAGAGGAATACGAGGAAGTAGCCCCAGACGGGCGCGAGGGCGGCGATGGAGTCGAGGTGGGCGGCAATTTGGTCAAGCATGGGTGGTTTCCTGAAGGACTAGAGAATCTGGTACGGCTGGAACGCGGCGCGGTCGTAGGGGCGCGGCACGGGGAGGTCGGTGGCGACGCCGGCGGTGGTCGTGCGCACGACCACGTCGCCCGGCAGCTGGTCGCAGCGGCTCCAGGCACATACGATGCGGCGGGCGAGGTCGAGATCGGCGGACGAGGCGACGCGCGGCAGCAGCGCGGTGGGGCCGGGCGCCGAAACGGGCGCGACGAGCGTCTCCTCCGGCGTGGCGGCCTCGCGCAGCAGTTTGTTCTCGCGCGCGTCGCGGCCGAGAATCACGCCCGTGCCATCGGGCAGACGGAAGCGGCGGGCGCTGTTGAGCAGCTCCACGAGGCGGCGGTCGCCGAGCCCTTCGTGTTCGAGCAGGTCGCGCAGACGGCGGCCAAAGCCTTTTTCCGTCAGCTTGCAGCCGCCGGCGGGCGAGGGGTAGTCCACGAGGCCGAACCGCGCGGCGAGCGCCATCTGCGGTTCACGGCGGCGACCGGAGAGGCCGAGCAGCTTCGCGCGGTCGAGCCGGCCTTCCTGTTCGGGAATCGTCGGTTCGAGCAGCTGCGCGCTGAGCGGACGCACGAGGCGGCCCTTCAGCCCGGAGCACTTCTCGACCACGCCGAGCGACTGTCGGTTCTGCGACATCGGGCGCTGGTTGAGCACTTCGCCCGTCGCCACGAAGTCGTAGCCGAGCTGCGTCATGAACTCGCCCGCGCGCGCGATCATCTTCGCGTGGCAGTCGATGCAGGGGTTCATCGCGCCGCCGAAGCCGTGCGGCGGGTTCTCGATGAGGGCGAGCTCGTCCGCCGTGAAGTCCACCACGTGCAGGCGGATGCCGAGCGCGGCGGCGGCCTTGCGCGCGGCGGTGGCGGCGAAGAAGGGCGTCTCGAAGGTCACGCCCTCGACCTCGGCGCCGGCCTCGCGCAGCACGCACACGGCGAGCTGCGAGTCGAGTCCGCCGGAAAGAAGTGAAAGCCCTCGGACTTTTGTGGTATACTCTACTGCATCCATGGCGAAAGAGTTTACACGATGAAGACGGTTTTGGCAATACTGCTGGCGGCGGCGTTCACGGTGCGTCCGCTGCCGCAGGCGGAAGATCCGCTTGAGCCCTCGGTGCAGAACGAGGTCGACCACGCGCTTGACCGCGCGGAGGCCTGGCTGGCGTCGCGGGCGGCGGAGACGAACGCGCCGCCTCGGGGCGACCTGTTCCGCACGAACGGTCTTCCCCGCGCGCGCATTGCGCTGCGCCTCGTGTCGCTGCAGCGCGGTGCGGGCTGGTGGCTCACGCCCACGAACGCGGCGCCCACGCGTCTCGCCGTCGAAATTCTGAAAGGTCTGTAAGTCGAGATGCATCCTGATCTGTTTTCCCTTGGCTTCCTGAACGTCAAGACGTACGGCGCGTGCATGGCGCTGGGCTTCCTCGCGGCGTGGCAGGTGATCACGTGGCTGTGCCGGCGCACGGGGCGCAACCCGGAGCCGCTTTCGAATCTGCTGCTGCTGATGATGGTGGTGGGCGTGGTCGGCGCGCGCCTCGCGTACGTGATCGAGCACTGGACGGCCGAGTTCGCGGCCGCGCCCCTGCGTGTGCTGCGCGTGGATCAGGGCGGACTCATGTTCTACGGCGGCTTCATTCTCGCCGCGCTCGTGTTCGTGGTGTGGTGCCGCGTGCATCGCGAGCGCATTCTGCCGCTCACGGATCTCTTCGCGGTGGTGGTGCCGCTGGGGCACGCCTTCGGCCGCATTGGCTGCTTCTTCTACGGC